>CAYMXM010000291.1:0-6501 GCA_964394065.1 uncultured Pirellula sp.
AGGGCTACGTGCACTCGCGACGCTGTCCCTCGCTTACGCCACGGGTTGTGATGGGGGGACGCTTCGCGTCTCCCCATCACATAGCACCGATGCGTCAGGCCAGACTGGGGGTGAGGGGTAGAAGTGTTAGGAACAATAGCCGAGTTTGAGCTGCCAATGTCATTCCGCGAATCGGGCTTTCCAATGGGGGGGGGACTCACCAGTTAGGAAGCGGACGAGTTTTGCGAGTTTCTTGGCCTCTTCTTCTTTGCCTTGGAGCCGAAGGATCTGGAGAGATCTTGCGCGGCATTCTAGCCACCCAATAGAGCCGGACTGGAGACCGTTTGCGAGTCGGAGGTATCTCCGTTCTGCTTGATCGAGGGTTTCCGAATTCCCTTGATAGATGCGGGCCGCATGGTAAACCCACCAGGGGTCGCGAGAATCGGCTCCCTCAAGTGTCGTCAATTGGCGGCTCGCGGCTTCCATATCCCCAGAGGATGCTTCCACCTGCAGGCGGAAATACGCTAGCGATCTCTTTGCCATCTCCACCATCAGGGACTGTTCGCTGGCCTGGCGTGGGAGTTTCTCTTGAAGGTCTTGCGAGATCGTGTGAAGGGATTGAAGCTGAGCTCTTTTGTCTCCCTCCTGCAACAATCCAGATGCGATCAAATGGGCGTCTACCCAAAGTAGATACCAAGGCTGATTTCTCTCCTCGTTTCGTTCACCAAATCGATATTCCCAACCGTAGCCTCGCTCCATCGACTCTATCTCTCGAAGCGTTTCTTCAAGGGGCACAGAACTCGTCGAGAGTGGGCGAATGCGCTGCAGAAGAGGCTCCCAACGGGATTGCGATTCTTCTCCGATGATTCGTGAGTCTAGCCAAGATTGATTCTTTAGCCATGCGATGCACCGAAGCGTATCGAGGCATTGGTTCGACGCAAACTCTTGGATTGAGGTGTCTTTGTCGTCTACCTTCCCCTCCCTCCTCTCTTGTGCAAGCCTTTCCCAGATGCCTAGCCAAAGTTCACACGCTTCCCAGATTCGATCGTTGGAAACGTAGTAGTCGGATAGAGACTTCGCGGCGACTTGTCCTGGCTCGGTTGAGGGCCAGCGGATGGCGATGTCCTGCCAAATTTGAGCTCGTTGCGCAACGAGTTGTTCCAACGTTTCGGCTTTTTCGGCAAGAGATCTGTCCGAGGATGCTCCGACGACTTTGATCTCTTCCTGGATCATCCCAACGGCGTTCATCGCGGACTTCGGGGCATCGCGTGAATCGGAATAAGCGATGGCAGCTCGATAAAACTCATCTGCAGAGGAGGCAAACTCCTTTTGGATCCCCAGTAACGCTGCGCCTTGCATCGCCATCCCTAATGCGGTTGTGTTGTCCCCATGCGAAGCAGCGACGAGTTCTCCCTGTTGCAATCGCTCGATAGCTTTGCCCCAATCTTTGGCTGCAAGGAATTGCTTTACCTCCGCCCTTAATAAATCGATCGATGCGGAGTTTGGAGGAGAGGAGGAGTTGATTTCCGTTCCACTTCTTTTCATCGCGACTAGAACCGCGTCGGCTCGCTGTTCCCAGTAGGGGCCAAATCGGCTTGAGATCTCTTGCTTCAAGGAGAGGACTCGGGCGAGGCCGGTTTGATCCTCTGATGCGAGACGAGCGAGTTCGATCGAAAAGTGCTCGATTGCAAGTGCTGGCGCCGATTCCCAACCACCTCCTATTTCGATCCATCGAGAAGCTTCTTCGAATGCCCCGGAGGAACGAGCCGCTTCGGCTCCGATGGCCGCGAGAGAAGTCATTCCTCTGCTGCTTCGATTTGCAGCATCCTTCTGATAGCGATTGGCAATGTCGAAGACTTTGTCGGGTTGACCAAGGAAAAGCCAAGCTTGCGCTTTGGCGATATCGATCTTCGCGTACTCTTCCCAGCCGACACCGATCCTTTGTTCCGCTTCCTCGAGAAGGGTGAGCATTTGGGAACCGCAGGCCGTTCGTTCGTCCGAGTTCCCCTGGTATAAGTTCGCTCGGAGAACGAGGAGATCACAAGCGAGAAGTTTTGCTTCGGCGACGAGAGAGCTGACTTCGGACGGTGTTGGGCCGGATCTGTTGGGACCTCCTGTTCCTGAGGTTGGCAGGAAAGTCGTTCTACTTTGAACCGAATCCAGCTCTTCGAGTCCCTTTCGAAGTTGTTCCAGAGACCATTCACGAATTTTGGATCGGTTTGGGACGGCGAGAAAGGAGACGACACCACTTCTCGCCAAACGATACCGACACCATACCAATTTGTATTCGATCCAGGGTGCACGGGTTCCTTCGAGTTCGGGGCGAACTTGCTCTTTCCAATCGGTGAGGAGAGAGGAAAGGGAGCCTGGGGTGTCCACGAAGTTCGCGAATTCCGCGACCCGTTTTTCGACCTCCGATTCCAACCAAAGCATGGTCCACTGGGCTCGGAGGTTTTCGTTGGACGCGACCTCGGAGGAACCGCGTCTTCGGGAAGTGATTTCAATCGCTAGATCGTGGAGCCCGGATTGGTTAAGCTGTTCTATGTAGACCCGATCCGGATGTTGATCGGGCCATCGCGTTCCGTATCCGGGTTCGGCACATTGTGCGAGCGTTGGCAGGAGCGTTAGGACAAAGGGCAGAAACAAAACTATCGAGGTATTTAGGCTCCTCCGAGCTGCAGAAGGGAGCATTCCGAAGGAGAACGCGAACTTGGCTATGATTTCTCGCACTTCTACCCCTCCCCCCCATCCCCTCTCCCCGAAGCGGGGCGAGGGGAGCAAAACTCTAAAGCGCAGCGCGTTCTAGGACGCCAAAGCGGTGTCTGGTGGGGACAAGCCCCATCCAGACAAGAACAATCTTCCCGCGAAAAATGATTCATCGCGTTGCCCGTTGGGGAGGTTGACTTCCACCTGCTGCGCCATGAAATATTACCCGAATAGCGCCTCCCCAAAAGCCGACCTAATCGTTCCCCCCATGCAGCGAGAAGCCGTATAATGCGTCCTCGGAATCGACGAATGCCCCTCGTCTCCGAAGTGGCGGGACCGAGAAAGTCGCGGGGACGTTGCTCGTCGATGGGGTTTACATGCATCAGGATTGACAAACCTAAAAGTTGTGATGAACAGCTTTTTCCTACTCATGGATGATTCTATGCCGACAACGACCTATGCGGGAGACCTACGATCGAGAACGATCGGTGGGGAGGCACACCTCGTATGCAACCCCGAGTTGCTTAGCAAATATCAGCACCTGCTCGACGACCGCCGATTGCAATGGATGAGCTATCACAGGTTGGATCGGATTCTGGGGAGCGGTGGACAAGGAATCGTCTTTCTTTCCGATCGACGAGGGGCTGACGGGTTCACTCTTCCCGTGGCGATCAAAGCCTTCTCTCCAGAACGCTTTCCGACTCCCTCCTCCTACCATGAAGCGATGAACCGAATCGGCCGCGTTTCCAGTTCGGTCGCGAGGATTCAACACGAAGGGGTTCTCAGCGTCTATGACTTTATCGATCGAGACCGAATCCGCCTGCTGATCATGGAATGGATCGATGGATTCGATCTCAAAGACTTGCTCCGCTCCGAAAGGCTCTCTCGGATCCGAGGTCGTCTCTCTCCGAAGCGATGGGATTACATCAACAACGTGGTGGCAACTGCGGGGCCGGTACATGCTCGATTCAAAGCAGGAGTCGCCGTCGCCGTCGTCCGCGATTGCCTAGCAGCCCTTGCGGCGTTGCATCGAGAGAACATCGTGCACGGTGATATCAAGCCCTCGAATATCATGATCAAGCGAACTGGGCATGCAAAGCTGATCGACATCGGATCGGCCTTTTCGATGGACGATCAACCGAGTATCTTTACCTGCACACCGGTCTATGCGGCCCCAGAAGTTCTCGAGAACGCCCATGTATCTCCACGAAGCGACCTTGCTTCTCTCGGATACGTTCTCGTCGAACTCCTTTCGGGGCAGCCTTGTTTTTCGGAAACAGAGTCGTATCGATCGTTGTTAGAGCAAAAGCGTTCTCTCCCCAATCGGCTTCACGAAATCCTCCCACCTGAAGTTAGTTGCAACGGTTTGCTGATGAATTTTTGTAGGGGGTTGATCTCTCCCGATCCCTCTCGGCGGTTCCCCAGCGCAGAAGCTGCGGAGCTTCTTCAAGAGGGGGCGGCATCGTTTCACCGTCAGCTAGTTTTGAGCGATCTAGCGAGCGAGTACGACAACGACATCCGCGTTTGGATCGAAGAGTTGAAGGAACTGGATGAGTCGGAGTAGGTAAGGGGGAGGCTGCTATCGCCTCTCCAGGTACCCCTTTGCCCACTTAGAACGCATCGCGTTTTAGCGCCCCGCTCCCTTCGCCCCCCTTGGGGGAGAAGGGCTGGGGATGAGGGGGTAGCGACCTAGTCAACGATGGCACAGTTAGATCTCACTTCTACCCCTCACCCCCGGCCCCTCTCCCCGAAGCGGGGCGAGGGGAGTTGCTAGTCTAAAGCGCAAACTCCGGGCGGGACGCCCGGGCCACGTGGTTAAACTCATCCATCCCTAAATAATTTATTTTCCCTTAGATAGACTCAGTACCCACCTATGCCGTCTCAGTTGTTTCGCAGGAAACCTCTTTCCTCATTGAAGCAGGAAATCGATCCTGCTTCTGGGCAACATGCACTTGCCAAATCACTGGGGCTCGTCGATTTGACCTGCCTTGGAATCGCGGCGGTGATCGGCGCTGGGATCTTTGCGACCATCGGCAAGGCTGCGGCTCACGGTGGTCCGGCGGTAAGCGTGCTGTTTGTGTTGACCGCAACCGCCTGCATGTTCTCCGCACTTTGTTACGCGGAGTTCGCTTCCCGTATCCCCGTGAGCGGTAGCGCGTACACCTACTCGTATACGACGTTCGGAGAGCTTTGCGCTTGGTTGATCGGATGGAACTTGATCTTGGAATACGCGATCGGCAACAGCATGATCTCTTTTTCTTGGTCGGATTACCTCGTCAATCTTCTTCGTGGGATCCATATTCATTTGCCTGATTGGATCATCACCGACTACTACTCCTGCTCCCTTGCGGCGGCTGCGACCGACCCGACGCCCAAGGAACTCCGATTGCTGGAGATTTGGAATTCAGCGCCTCAGATAGGTGGTTTGCGAATTCTCCTCGATCTCCCCGCGTTGCTCGTGAACTTCCTCGTATCCGCTTTGGTCCTGATCGGCATTCAGGAGTCGAAGCTGGCGAGCAACATCATGGTCTTTCTCAAGATGGCGGTCATTGCCGTGGTCATCGCCGTTGGCTTCTTCTATGTGAAGCCGGAGAACTGGAGCCCCTTTGCTCCGAACGGTGTTACGGGGGTTCTCGCAGGGATCTCTTCGGTCTTTTTCACCTACATCGGGTTCGATGCCATTTCGACAACGGCGGAGGAGTGCAAAGATGCAAAGCGGGATCTTCCTAAAGCGACGGTCCTCACGCTGGTCATATGCACCGTGATCTATGTCATCCTCTCGTTCATTTTGACCGGGATGGTTTCGTATATGGAACTTGATGTCGCCGATCCTTTGGCGATGGTCTTCGAGAGGTACGAGCTTCATTGGCTCGCGGGGCTTGTTTCGATGAGTGCGGTCATCGCGATCACCAGTGTCTTTCTGGTCTTTCAAATCGGACAGCCCCGGATCTTCATGAGCATGGCGCGGGACGGGTTGCTTCCGAAGCGTTTTGCTCGCATCCATCCCAAGTTCAAGACCCCCGCATTTGCGACGATGGTAACCTGCTTGACCGTTGCTCTCCCCACCCTCTTTTTCAATGCGGATATCGTGCTCGATCTTTGTAGCATGGGAACGTTGTTCGCGTTCACTTTTGTTTCCGCTGGAATTCTCGTAATCGAGAAACCTGAAGAAGAGGAGTTGCAATCGACCTTTACCGTCCCCTATTTCAACAGTCGCTGGGTCGTTCCGATTTTGTTCGTTCTCTATACGGTGCTCATGGGGTACATGCCGGAGAACCACCGCTTGTTCGATGGAGACTATTGGTCTGCTGAGCTGCAAGCCTTACAAGGAGTCGGTTCCTTCAACGGTGCACGGATTCCCTATCTGGTCTTTTGGTGTGTCTTTTTCGTATTAACGGTAGGAAGTTGGCGGTATCAATTCTCATTGATCCCTGTCATGGGGGTGCTGACCAATCTCTACTTGATCGCCGGAATGGGGGCCGCGAATTGGTTGCTCTTTTTGGGTTGGTGTTCGGTCGGGTTGTTGCTTTATTTTTCGTACGGGTATTGGAATAGCAAGCTTCGGACGAAATCAGGCTTGAGGGGTGAGGCTTGATCGTGGCCCGGGCGTCTCGCCCGGAATAGCCCTTCGAAAAGGAAAAGCTTTGGAACTGTCCTGAGATAACTTCCCAATTTGAACGGACTAGAAATCGCGGCGCACTTAAGATTTCAGCTCCCTTCGCCCCCTTTGGGGGAGAAGGGCTGGGGATGAGGGGGAAGCAGCTTAGTAAACAATGGCTTAGTTAGATCTCACTTCTACCCCTCACCCCCGGCCCC
>CAYMXM010000292.1:0-6487 GCA_964394065.1 uncultured Pirellula sp.
TCGCTTACGCCACGGGTTGTGATGGGGGGACGCTTCGCGTCCCCCCCTTAACACCGATACGTCAGGCCACCCCTCAAGCCTCACCCCTCAAGCCTCTTCTCTGTAGAATGCCACGTTCCTCGATTCGGCGTGCGGATCGAGTCGGATTCCCCCTTTTGAGAACGGATGGTTCGAGAATGGCTCAAAATTGGTTAGCGGCGCTCCCTGTCTATAACGAAGTGGGGTATGTCGACCAAGTCCTCGACGAAGTGGTGAAATACTCCACGGATGTGCTGGCGGTCAACGATGGCTCCTCGGACGGAACCCGGGAATTGCTGGACCGCCGTCAGGATGTCAAGGTCCTGCACCATCCGACGAACCAAGGGTACGGGGCTGCCCTCCGAACCGCCTTTCAATACGCGATCGATCAAGGGTATGAGGTTCTCGTTACCCTCGACTGCGACGGACAGCATCAGCCGATGCGGATCCCCGAGTTCGCAGCTGCTTGTGCTGAGCACGATGCAGATATTGTCTCGGGCTCCCGCTATCTCCAGCAATACGATGGCGATAGCGTCCCCCCGGCCCAGCGACTAGCGATCAATCAACAGATCACGCAAAGGATCAACGAGCTCTTCGGGTGGAAATTGACCGATACGTTTTGCGGGTTCAAAGCTTATCGAGTCGAGGAGCTCAAAAAGCTGAACATCACGGAAAACGGGTATGCGATGCCCTTGGAGTTGTGGGTGCAGGCCGCCTCTCTCGGTCTGAAGATCGTCGAGTTGCCGGTTCCCCTCATCTATCTGGACGAATCCCGGTCCTTTGGAGGGTCTTTAGACAATAGCACAGTTCGGCTGGCGCATTACAATGAGGTCATTGAACGAAGCCTGCGGGGGATCACTCCATCACAACCCGACGCGTAAGCGAGGGACAGAGAGAAGTCACGCTCCCCTCACCTCTAAAAGGGGCGAGGGGAGCGAAGAATCTGCAGTGTATTGATTCCGAAACATTTTCCTATAAACAATGGCCAATCCAAGTTCTCAAGTCCGCTTCAAAGTTCCTCGCGAGAACAACACTCGGTTGATTTGGCCTGCCGACTCGCCGGAATCGCTACTGCGAACGAGTATCGAGACGAGGGCTAGCTACCCGGAATGGCTTCAACAGCTCACCGAACGGGCGCGGACCGAGGTTTGGGAACTCCTGGCCGATTCCAAATTGGTCTGTTCCTGCGGGGCTCGCGACGGAGTTCACGTTCGCGGGGAACCCCTTGAGAAGCCTCGAAGGTGGCTTCTGAGTGGGCACCAACCAGAGCTTTTTCACCCAGGTGTCTGGTATAAGAACTTCTATCTCGATTGGCTCCGAAGAGAACTGGAAGAGTCGGGGGATTCCGTGGTCCCTCTGAATGTGATTGTCGACCACGACCTAGCTCGCTCTACTTCGATTCGTTCCCCCCGCTGGGAAGGGGACCATCTGTTGCCGTCGGCGCATATCCTCCCCCTCGGAATCAAGGGGGGGAAGCCGGCCCCTTGGGAATTGACGAAGTTTGAACCTGGGAGCGAGGGGGACTGGGAAGACTGGATCGACAGGCTCGGAGAAGATGTCGCATCGGTCGGCATCCACCCGTTGATCGTCGCGCGCCGTGGCGAGTTTCTCAAGCTGATACGAGACTCGTCCAACATCGGAATCGGCTTCTCCCGGTTTCGTCACCATATCGAACTCGACCACGGCTGCGAGAATTTTGAGACACCGATGAGCGCCATTTGCGGGACCGTAGCTTTCGGTCAGTTTCTACGGCGCACCCTGTTGGAGGAACGAACCTTTGCCCAGGTCTACAACGACGCGCGGGAGGCCTTCCGCGCTGAACGGGATATCACCAATCCAGCCCAACCAGTTCCCGCTTTGCGCCAAGAGGGAGATTGGATTGAGTTTCCCTTCTGGATCTATCAGAAGGAACTAAATCGTGGCACGGGCGTCTCGCCCGTACCGCGCAGTAAGCTCTGGGTATTGCCTACTGAAGAAGGCTGGATTCTCGCCAACGCCCCCTCCCGTTCCGCGTCCCTGCAATGGAGTTGTCGAAGAGAAGAAGCGGGTTGGGACGGCGACTGGGGTGCGCTACGGGGAGCAGGAATATGCATTCGTCCAAGAGCGCTAACCAATACATTGTTCCTCCGTTATGTCCTGGCAGATCTATTTGTCCATGGGATCGGCGGAGGTATCTACGATGCGGTCACGGACGAAATTGCAACTCGGTATTGGGGGCTGCCCCCTTTACCGATGATCGTCGCCTCCGCCTCCCTCCATCTGCCGAGTGCTCTTCCAGGAGAGGAAACGGAACTCGCGAATTCCCCGATCGACCGAGAGAAGCATGCTGGCGATTTGCGGCGGCTTCGATCGGCTCCCGAGTCGTTTTTGGATCTAAGTGATCCGGAACAACGCTCCCTTTGGGAGGCCCATCAACTTCAGCTGAAAAATCATCCACCGAAGGGGCCCCGGAAGGAATGGCATTGGAAGATGAAAGCGCTTCGAGGAAAGATCCGACGGGCAATCTCGGAAACAGAAGCTGCGTTGCACTTGGCATCACAGGAACTGATAGAGAGTGACCGCCAGAAGCGGATCTTGCAATCGCGGGAGAGTTCCTACGTGTTGTTTCCGGAGAAGAATATCGCTCGAAGATTGCAGGAACTCTTGCCGTGTAGCGCGGAGTTCACGCCGTGTTAAGGCCTTAGGCTTTGGGCTTTAGGCTATAGGAAGAGGGGGATAGACGCGAAGCGTCCCCAATCACAACCCGTGGCGTTAGCGAGGGATAGCGTCGCGAGTGAACGTGGCCCTTGTCGGGAGTATCTCGGGCGCCGGGTGGTGCGCTCTGAGACGTGAAGGGCGTGCTGTGAGATCTTGAATGAGATGCCTGGTTGCCAGCGCTGTCCCTCGCTTACGCCACGGGTTGTGATGGTCGGGCCTCGCTTACGCGTCGGCCAAGTTCTTCCTAAACACCTCAAATTCGGCCATTGTTTCTAACACTTCAACCCCTCACCCCCAGCCCCTCTCCCCTAAAAGGGGCGAGGGGGGCAGAGAATCTATGGGGCAGCGCGATCTAAGGGATGTAAAGGTTCTTTCCCATCCTTCCCCGTACTCAGCGCAGCGGTGCTCGAAGTTCGAAGTTCGAGCACGAGCACGAGCACGAAAGAAGTAGGGGTGGGGAAGCCATCCCCCCTGAAAAATGCTCCCCCCCTTGCCTAAAAATGGTGCAACAACGGGATGGTCACACTTGTAGCAATGGAATTGGCGATGCTACACTAAGAGGCGTGGGAAGTGCTAGGTAATGCACAGGCGGTCCCGCAATTCGTTGACTGCTTAGGTTCCTGGAGAATTGGAATGAAAAAGATTGAGGCCGTTGTTCGACACTTCAAGTTGGAAGACGTCAAGAATGCACTAACCGAACAAGGCATCCATGGAATGACCGTCAGTGAAGTGCGAGGATACGGGCGCCAGAAGGGACATACCGAGATTTACCGCGGAACTGAGTACGCGGTCGATTTTGTTCCGAAGGTGAAAATTGAAGTTGTCTGTGCAGACAGCAACCTCCAAACCGTAATCGACACGATCGTGAAGACGGCTCAGACCGGACAAATCGGGGACGGAAAGATTTTCGTCACCGATCTGCAGACCGCTGTTCGGATTCGGACCGGCGAGAACGGTGAAGATGCGTTGTAATTAGTTCAGCTCGTACCCATTTCCGCAATTGGCGCGGTGAGAACCGTGTTCAGACTTGTCCTCTCTCCATCCCCAAGTCGTCGAAGCGCGTGCCTTTCTTGCAGAGGCGCGTGAGAAGGCTAAGAGTCTGCACCAAACGGGCGCTGGAGGATTCCAGGTTTGCTCCGCGTGGACAGACGACGTCGATGAAGCGGTTCGTCGGTTGATTGCAGCGGCGGTACGAGACCTAGAGACGACACCCGATCCAACGTACTATGCGTTTGTCGCGTTGGGTGGCTACGGGCGACGAGACCTAGCTCCTTATTCCGATATCGATTTGATGTTGTTGTATAAGGGACGGGAATCGAGCATCGCTCCCCTTGCGCGCGCTATCGGGCAAATGATCGTCGATGCCGGTTTGCAATTAGGGTTTGCGGTTCGAACGATACCGCAAGCGAAGTCGGTCGCATGGAGCGACGCGACGGTCCTTACCTCCTTTATCGAGATGCGACTCATCGAAGGGAGCCAAACCCTCTACGACCTGTTCCATCACGCGATCGTCATCGGATGCAAACGGCGTTCGAGTCGGCTTGCTGCAATGATCGAGAGCGATCGCTTAGCCGAAAGAAGGAAGTACGGAGAAACGATTTATCTCCTCCATCCGAACGTGAAGCGCTCGCGCGGTTGTTTGCGAGATATTCAGATCGTCCGTTGGATTGGTTTCATCGGATACGCCGAGAAAGATCCTGCGCAACTCGCGGGGATGGGCATCCTCTCACAAGAGGACTACGAACCGATTCGAGACGGCTATCAGTATCTCTTGAGGCTCCGCAATCAGCTTCATTTCATGGCGGGACGCGCCTTGGATACGCTGGATCGCCCGAAGCAAATGGATTTAGCCAAGTGGTCGGGGATGGAGGGTTCCGACGGTGTCCTCCCTGTCGAAGAGTTCATGCAGAACTTCTTTGAGATCACGAGCGAAGTTCGCTACAGCTCCGCAAACTTTGTCGGTGTAACTCGTTCCCGTATCAGCATCGTCGCAACCATCGCAAGGTTCTTGGGAGTCCCCATCGGCCGGGGATTGAGGCTCGGGTTCAAAGAAATATGGGCCACGAAACCTGCGTTGGAACGACTCAAGTCCGATCCGGCGCGAGTTCTCGAACTGATGCAGGTCTCCAACCAGTTCAACCGGAGAATCGATCACAAAACATGGCGAACGATTCGCCATGCGATGTTGAGTCGAAAGGACGAGCCAGCTTCTTCAGAAGCGGTCAACCGTTTCCTGGAACTTATCAAAAAGCCGAAGAGGTTAGGAGATGTTCTGCGAAGGTTGCACGAGTTGCGAGTATTGGAGCAGATCATCCCTGCGATGCGGCATGCGCGATGCCTCCTGCAATTCAACGAGTATCACAAATACACCGTCGATGCGCATTGCATACGCTCGGTCGAAGCGGCTTGCGAGTTCGCGAAAGACGACACGGTTTTGGGCCGGGTCTATCGCGGATTGCAGAACAAGCGAATCCTCCACCTGGCGCTTCTCGTGCACGATCTTGGGAAAGGGTTCGTCGAGGACCACAGCGAGGTGGGGCGGGTTATTGCCGAGGAGACTGCGACCCTTTTGAAGCTCTCGGATGCGGATCGGGATTTACTCGTTTTCCTCGTCCATCAACACCTCCTGATGACGCATACCGCGTTTCGGTTCGACCTGTCTCAGAAGACTCCGGTGATTCAATTTGCTAAACAAGTTGGTTCGATCGAACGGTTGCAACATTTGATGGTGTTGTCTTGTGCCGACCTTGCAGCGGTCGGACCGGGTGCGTTGAACGATTGGAAGCTCAATCTGATCCTGCAACTTTACGATGCGACGGAAGCACAATTCCGAAGCGAGAGCCCAGGGCAGCGGTTCCTCGATATCGTCAACAACCAGCGAAAGGATGTGGTTGCATTATGCAGTTCCGACGAGTCGGACGATCCTTGGTGGGGGTTGCAGATCGACCATGTTCCCGCAGGCTACTTACTGAATCTCAAACCGAAGCAGGTGATCGAAGAGTTGCAGCATCTGCGTGCATTGACTCCTACGCAACCCGTCCAAGCTTGGGGGGCTTATTTCCCGGAGCGGAATGCCACCGAGTACGTCATTGCGGTACTGCAGGACGAGCCGATCGGTCTGTTCCACCGAATCGCTGGCGCGATGGCGAGCAAAGGGCTTAGCATCTTGTCTGCCGAAATTCACACCCAACCGGGGATGCTCGCTTGGGACAGGTTGCTCGTCGAAGACCTCGACTATCAAGGAGCCCCGCCGGCGCATCGGATCGCGGAGGTTTGTCAGCACTTGGTTCAATCGGTGAATCCGGCGAATAAGAAGCCTCCGGTGTTTCGACGGGTTTGGAAAGCGCAGGTGACCCGAGACGCAGACAGCGCAAGGATACAGCCAACACAGATCCGATTCGACAACGGAACTTCCGATAAGCATACGATCATCAACGTCTTCGCCTACGATCGGATCGGGTTGCTCTACGATATTTCACGGACGTTGTATGAACTGAAACTCGATCTTCAAGTTGCGAAGGTAAGTACCCATTTGGATCAAGTCGTCGACGTTTTCTATGTGACGGAACTCGGGGGAGGAAAGATCACCGAACCGACAAGGCTTTACACCCTTCGGCAAAGCCTATTGCGCGCGATCGAGAGAACGTAGAACGTAGGGTGTGTGAAGTGGTCGCCGTTGGCCTGACGCATCGGCGCGAACATAAGGTGTTTGGGTAGTTTGGCCGACGCGTAAGCGAGGCCCGAAAATCATAACCCGTGGCGTAAGCGAGGG
>CAYMXM010000293.1:0-6483 GCA_964394065.1 uncultured Pirellula sp.
GGTCTCACAGCACGCCCTTCGTGCCTCAGGGACGTGCCACCCGACGCTTGAGATATTCCCGACAAGGGCTACGTGCACTCGCGACGCTGTCCCTCGCTTACGCCACGGGTTGTGATGGTAGGATGCTTCGCATCCTCTTAGCCCAGAGGAGGTGTTGCCTAACCTACCGGTGGTTTACACCACCGGCAAAGATGTATCGCCCTCCAGGCTCCAGAAGGGAGCATCCTGAGGAAGTGCAGCGTCACTAATTTTGGGAACAAAACTTACGAATAGGCTTGAGGAAGAAGAGCGCTTCGCTTTAGCCTTGACCGTAGGTCAAGGATAGGTAGCCCCGGGTAGGGGCGTTTAGAACTTAGGCGTGGGGCTCGCCCCACGTATGGATGGGACAAAATTGTTTTAGAGCCCCGGTAGGGGCGGGACAAACCTGCGTTTCTTTTGTTCCGCCCCTACCGGGGCTCAAGATATTTCGGTCGGGGATAGCGTGGGCCAAGGCCCACGCCTAAGTTCGAGACGCCCCTACCCGGGGCTGCCTCTCCTGGACCTGCGGTCAAGGCTAAGGGCGAAGCCCTCTTCTCCCTCACCCCTCACCCCTCACCCCTCACCCCTCACCCCTCAAGCCTCAAGCCTCAAGCCTGTTGAACGTCGGTTAGGATTTTTTCAAAGGCTCTCGCAAATTTTGGGCCGTCGCAGAGGGGGGAACTCTCCACCATGCCTCTCAGTCTCTTTCGTAACCGGGCCAAACTATCAACATCCCGACTTAGGGCGATCACCTTGGCAAAGTACTCTTCTTCCGAGTTCGTTACGAAATCGGTGAGGCCGACGTTGCTCAAATGGCTAAACGAGTGCCTCCCCGCAAAGGTTGCATGAGGCCATGTGACGGTGGGAACTCCCATCCACAAGGCTTCTATCGTCGTCAATCCTCCCGAGTAAGGAAAAGTGTCGAGGGCGAGATCGACCTCTCCATACTTAGCCATGAGGAGATTCGCACCGGTTACTTGATCGAAATCAACTCGATCCGATACGTTGTACTCCGCGAACACCTCTCTCACTCGCCTCTGGTTGAGTTCATCTCCCCAACCGTTGTAGCAAAGGAGCAATCGGGATTCTGGTAGCTCTTTCAAGATGCGGCCCCAGAGACGAAGCACTTGCGGGTTCACCTTCGCTGGATTGCACATCGCGGCCAAGGTCATATGCCCCTTGGACAAGATGGGTAAATCCGAGACTTCGGGAAGATCCAAAGGAGGCTGGTAAGTGACATAACCATCCGGCATTCGCAAAACGCGCTCGTGATAAAAACGCTCCGCCCCCTCGGGGATGTGGTACCGATCCGCCAGTAGATAGTCCATGGCCGGAACTCCCGTCGTCCCGACGTACCCACACCATGTGATTTGACAGGGGGCCGCGCGCCGCGCAAACAAACTAAGCCGATTGTGCGCCGTATGACCCGCCAAATCGAAAAGGATGTCGATCTGATCCTTTTGGATTTGAGCACCCAACTGATCGTCACTCCAAGCGATCGAGTCGTGCCAGGCATGACACTTCTTCTCAATCCACTCGGAAAGCCAGTCCCGCCCCAACCTGTCCGAGTAAACAAAGAATCGGAATTTTTCGGGATCGATCGATTCGAAAAGTCGGTAGGCAAAGTATCCAACCGGATGGGCCCCTAAGTCCCCCGAAACGAACCCCACGTGGAGTGGCCCCTCCTTGGGTTCGGAACGCTCGCTATAGCGCCCATCCACCGGTGGCAAACAGTGCTTTTCGTACCTGGCATGCTGAAATGCCAATTGCCCTGGTGTGACACCAGACATGTACTGATAGCTCATCATCAAGCTATGGTAGGCATCCTCATAATCCCCTCGCTCTTTCAAAGCGCTTTCAAAACAACTCTGCGCATCTCCGATCCCCCCAAGGGTCAGATGCAATCCTCCCTCCAAAACGATCATCTCCGTATTCTTCGGCTCCAGCCTTCTCGCTTCCTGAATTGCTGTCAACGCCGAGGAGAGTTTCCCCAGCTTTTTCAGGGAAGAACTATAGTTTGCAAAGGTGGTCGCATGCGTCGCGGTCACTTGGATCGAGTTCTCGAACTCCTTGACCGCAGCCGTTGCATCCCCGAGCGTGTTCAAGAGGACTCCACGCACATTGCTGACGAGATGCCGATCCCGAGGAATGGGGGCCGCGCGCGCAATCCATTCCTCCGCTTCGCGGAATCGATGCGCACTGATATGGATGGCAGCAATCCGGGTCATCGCATCCACATTGCGAGGATCGAACTCGACAGCTTGCTCGTAGCACTTTAAGGCTTCCTCCATCCGCCTCATCTTCTTGAAAATCGCCCCTTTGGAAAGAAGCAGGTCTCCGCTTCCCCCGCACCGACGATTCGCATGTTCCGCTAATTGCAACGCAGCATCGAGTTCGTGCTTCGTCACCAGATCGTTGATCAAACTTAGGTAGGGGGAGAGGTAGTTCGGTTTGAGCTTCACCGAGGTCTCAAAGGCCTTCGTGGCTTCTTCACTCTCACCAATCAACCGTAGGGACTTGCCCAGGTTAAACCATGTCTCCGCGTTCTGGGGATCGAGGGAGATCCCTTTTCGATAGGCGACAATCGCGTTGCCGTAATCCTCGGCTTGCCGGTAGGCAACTCCCAAGTTCCCCCAGAAAACAGCGCTAGAGGGGCTCAGTTGCGTTGCGCGCTGGATCAGCCCAATCGCCTGCGGAAACTTCTTTTCTGCCAGCAGTGTCAAGCCCAGCAAATGAATAGCGTCGGGTTGATCCGGGACTATCTCTAAAACCTGTTGGTAGATCGCTGCAGCTTCTCGGTTTTTCCCTTGGGATTGCCATCGAAGCCCCTCCTGTAACATGGCTACCCAATCTGCCACTGCATGTCTCCCCACACCCCAACTGCCGACCTCAAGCCGCTCGTATTTTGAACTTTTGTTAGACGCTCTACCATTCGATGGAACACACTCTCCCAATCCCCCTGCTTCGGTTGCTTGAACATGCGCAACGTCGGGTACCAAGGAATCTTCTCCCGATCGTCCTCATGCCAACGCCACTCCGAGATGAAGGGCTTGGCGAGCCATACCGGTCTCCCCAACCCGCCCGCGAGATGGACGACCGAGGTATCCGAAGAAACGATCAGATCGAGCGATTCCATCAACGCCGCCGTATCCAGAAAAGCTCCCTCCTTATCCAAGTCAGGAAAACAAACGAGCTTTGCTCCAAAATCGGCGATTTGCTCCTCCCCCTCGCCGCGCTGCAGACTGATTAAAGTCATCTGCTCCAGATCTGCGAGGGGACGAAAATGCGCTAAAGGGACGCTTCGAACCGAGTCGTACTCAAAACTGGAATTCCCTTGCCAAGCGATTCCAATCTTCAATCCAGGTATTTCCTGCAAACGGTTTTTCCAAATCCCGATGCGTTCGGGGGGAGCGTAGAGATACGGAACTTCGTTCGGAATCGTGTCCCAGCGCGTTTGCATGGCAAACGGGAGGCTCATCAACGGAATATGAAAATCAAAGGGAGGAATCGGATCTCCATCGGGAATGACCTCTGCTAAATAATCACAGTGGCGAAGCAACGGGCAGAGGGCGCGATGGGATAGGAACAGGACTCGCATTCCCCCCTCCCGAATCAATCGCGCATAGCGAATGAACTGAAAGGTATCTCCGAACCCTTGCTCGACATGGACCAGGAGGGTTTTCCCCACCTGAAAACGACCGTCCCACTCGGGGCACTTAAACTCGCGAGGCTTGTACTTCGTTTCTTTTCTCTGCTCGTAGTATTGCAACCCGGTTTCGAAATCTCCCCGCTGAAGATGCAGAAACCCGCAGCTCAACAGAGAGTCAGAATCGGTCGGTTGCACCTCGAGGGCTCGTTGAATTTCCCGCCTCGCTTCGTCGGGTTTGCCCATGCAATTCAACGCGTTGGCCAATTGGCTCAGAGCGAGCCCACCGAACTTTTTCCAGCACGCATCGTCGATCTTCGCAAATTTGGGGAGCTTGGGATTCCAGGTTTCTCGATCCTCTCCAATGACGACCGCTTCACGCAGCCAGCGGACGGCCTCCGGAAACCGGAATTGGGAGGCATAGATCAACCCCAGGTTGCACATGGCTTGAAAAAAACCGGGAACCTGCTCGATCGCGGCAAGGCATTCTCTTTCGGCGATGTCATATTTTTTTGCGTGGCGATATGCGGTCGCTAGGTTGTTGCGTACCCCCCCGTTTTCCGGATCCATTTTCGCGAGGGTTTCCCAGATTTCCACCGCGCGTTGGTAGGTCGCCTCCTCCTTGATCAGCAACTGCCCGAGACCGGCCAAGCATTTTCGATCTTCGGGGCGGTAGCGGAGTCCTTCGTCGAAAGCACGGATCGCCTCCTGATCCCGCTTGAGTTCGGTCAAGACCCCGCCGAGCATTCCCCAGCACTCTCCCGAATCAGGCCATATCGCGAGGAGTTCCTGAAAAGCCGTTACGGCCTCTCCCAGCCGGCGCTGCTTCGCGAGGTTCATCGCTAGGTTCTTCCTCGCGTCGAACTGATGCCCATCGATTGCGATGCCTTGGCGGTAGCATTTTTCTGCCTCGAGGGCTTGCCCGAGCCGGGCATAGGCGGTCCCTAAATTGACGATGAGAGGAGCGTTGTTAGGGTGTTTCCTCGCCCCGTTTACGAGGATCGGGATGGCGACTTCGGGTTTCCCCTGCTGAACGAGGAACGCGCCGTACAAATAAGTCGCATCGGCCGAGTCAGGATGGAACTTCAGGACCTCCTTATAGAGAATTTCGGCCAACGGGAGCTCCCCCGAACTATGCAGATATAGCGCGTGCTCTAAAAGGGTTCTCGGGGCATCCATCAACTCGTTCTCCAGGCTTGAACCGTCCGCGATCGCAGTAGCGAAACTAATTTTGTTTCGTTCGGCCGCGAAAGGAGTTATCGGCTTTGAGCTATAGAAGAAATTAGAGCGGAATTGGTTCCATTACGCTATATCAGCATTTTTGGAGGGGTGAGGGGGTGAGGAAGAAGAGGAACCACGGAATACACGAAAGACACGGAAAAAAGAAAAGGGGGAGGTTGTGATTGCCTCGCTTGCGCGTCGGGTGGGTGGTGGAGCCCAAAATCTTGAAGGAAATTTTGGCAGGAGCTTAACTGTGACGTATGTTTCGGTGTACCGGGTTTCTCTGATCTTTGGCAAGCGAAAAATAAATTTTGGGGGCTTTAGCTGGATCCACATCTTTTGGGTGTGGAACCTCGTCCAGAGATAAAGCTCCCGCCGAGGCTACGTGGCCCGGGCGTCTCGCCCGGTGTTGCGGCTCCTCCGGGCGAGACGCCCGGGCCACAAATCATATAGCTTGCGAGGCAAGTTGAGGTCGCTTCCTCCTGAAAAAGAGGAGGGTGGAGAGTAGGAGGAGAAAACTGCTTGGCTCGGGGACGGAGACGACGGGGTAGAGGTATTGGCGCATGCCGTACTCATCATTCGTCAGGGGAACGAGTTCCGTGAGAGGATTACCAAGCCCGATCCCCAATCCATTCGACTCCATCAAGAGGTTTACCCCTGCGACAGCAAAGGTACTTTGTGGGATCGAGAAGGTGGTCAACCCAGGAGAGTTCGCCGGGTCCATCGGATTGACAAGGTGAGCCCAGGAATTGTTGAGAGTCCCGACCGGATTGAGGGGATCGAAGTTGTCATCGAGAAAGAGCCCCCCTAGATCGACATCCGCAAGCCCGATCGCATGCCCGATCTCATGGGTCAACAAACGACGAAAGATATCCAAACTGTAAACAGCCCCCGGGTTGTTGTTTAGCAAGATGTCGACACCAACAATGGCAGCTGTGTCGGGATAGTCGGCGACGCCCGAGGTCAATTGCACGGTCTGGGGAAAGGCCTGCAAGCCGGTAAAGCCTCGCAAGGCGTTGCCCCCCGCATCGACTCCGAAAAGATCGATCTCCGCCCCCCGGAAATTGATACTTGTGAAGGTTTGTCCACCCACCACCGGGGTTGCGAGGTCGGGAATGAAATTGAGATTGGTCCCCAATCCGCTGACAGGATCGACACTCGTCCAAGCGGCAAAAGCATGTTCGATGGCCCCTTGAAATTGCTCAACGGTCGGAAGAGTATTCCACTGAAATCTATCCCGAAAAGCTTCGTAAGAGCCCCCCTGTAGGGAATACCGGATTCCTCCATCGATCGATCGTTCCCATCCATCGAAGACAGCGGGAGCCGCATCCCACCGAAAACCGTTCGAAAACACGCTCGAATCGATGATGCCACAGTCACCACGAGCGATCATAGCCAACCAAAGTGCGGCTGACAGAACCAGAGATTTTTTCATAGGGATGACTCACTACAATAAGGCGAGCGGCGACTTGAGACTTCGGCTCCCTTCGCCCCCTTTGGGGGAGAAGGGCTGGGGATGAGGCGTAGGACGCGAAGCGTTCTACCATCACAACCCGTGGCGTAAGCGAGGGACAGCGTCGCGAGTGAACGTAGCCCTT
>CAYMXM010000294.1:0-6477 GCA_964394065.1 uncultured Pirellula sp.
GACGCGAAGCGTCCTACCATCACAACCCGTGGCGTTAGCGAGGGATAGCGTCGCGCGTGAACGTAGCCCTTGTCGGAAAATCGCAGGCGCCGGGTGGCACGCCCCTGAGGCACGAAGGGCGTGCTGTGAGAACTTGGATGGATGTCTAGTTGCCAGCGCTGTCCCTCGCTTACGCCACGGGTTGTGATTTTCGGGCTCGCTTACGCGGCGGCCAAACTATCCAAACACTTTATATTCGCGCCGATGCATCAGGCCACCTCTGGGGAGGGTTATTCCTCCCCTACAACCGCATCAAAACCACGGTCATTACGATTCCAACAACCGCGAGGAGCCCCGCAATCCAAATGGCGAAGACCGAACCAAATGCCCCTCGGAACTGGTTCGAATCGATGGCTTCAATGTAACGCCGATGACGAAGGACTGAGACGATGTTCACGATGATCCCGACCGCGATGAGTCCGATTCCTATTTGCATCGAATAAGCAGGACCCCTTACCGATACGGGAACCTCACTGGTGTAATTGAGCTCTCGAAGGAACAGCCCGAATCTCGCGATGACGAAGCCAAAACCCATCAGGGCAATTCCCGTTCGAATCCACGCGAGAAATGTCCGCTCCGCCGCCATATAAATACGAGGATCTTGTTCGGGCTGGGGATTTGCGGACATTCGACGTTCCTGAGGAAGGGGAGGGAGCCCTTCCTATCGTAATCGAGAGATCGTGGCTCAGGCGTCTCGCCCGAGCCACGATTTGCACAATGGTGGAAAACGTGTTGGTACTCTGTTGGATCCCAGTAAGCTCCATGTTGGATCTTTGTCGAAACACCGTTAAGAAATCCACGCCGAGTTCTCCTATAGGGCTCACAGTCGTAGGGTGTGTGAAGTGGTAGCCGTTTCCATCTTATGATCGAGATAGCGAGCCAATCATCGTTTCTATTGCAATCACCTTCGCGCCCAAAGCGGCCACGGAACACACCGGAAGTGTAGCTGGCACCCGCGAATTCCAACTCGATTTTTATTTCTAGCACTTCTACCCCTCACCCAACGCCGTTAAGCATTTTTTGAACGAAACGCAGGGACGCGGAGACGCAGGGACGCAGAGAGAAGTTGGACTAAGAGAAGTTTAAATCTCCGCGACTCTGTGTCTCCGCGTCTCTGCGTTGAATTTAACCAACCGTTGAAAGCGTAGAATCTACCCAGGGTGCCGAGGAGTCCTCCACGCCCATCGCTTCGCTCTGAGCGTGCACCCTTGCGCAGGTCCTTTACCACCGATGCGTCAGGCCACCCCAGGGGAGCGGAGATATAACGTGAGGGCGCTTGCCGAGACTAAGGAGTTGTCCCGAAATAACTTCCCGATTTGGAGTGGGTTGGGTTAATAGGCATGTTCAGCGCTCTCCTGTTGGCCTCCGTCTGGATGGGGGCTCGTCCCCCTCCGGACGCCGCTTTGGCGTCCTAGCAGGCGTTCCCCCGCGCGCTTTTTCCCTCCGCCGCGCAGCGGCGGAGGAAGAACTTGGCTGACGTTTCTAGCGATTCTACCCCTCACCCCCCAGCCCCTCTCCCCGAAGCGGGGCGAGGGGAGCGGAGATCTAAAGCGCGGTGCGTGCCGAGACAAGAAACACGGAACTTATTTCGGGACAGTTCCTAAAAACACGGAAGCAGTTTCGGGATAGCTTTTGTTGAAATCTTGTTAGTTTGCTGAAAGAATCGTGTCAAATAAGGTGTTAGTTCTTGTTGATAGCTTGTTGGAATCCTGTCGATTCCATGTCGTATTCAGTAAAAAATGCTGTCGGTTTCCTGTTCAAAAACTGTTGGATGAATGCTGGAGAGCTGTCAGATGAATGAGAAAAACCTGTTAGGTTTCTGTTGAAGATCTGTAGAGTGAGTGTTTAATTCCGCACGCCCTACGTGCCTCAGGGACGTGCCACCCATCCCGCAAGGGCTACCGTTCACTCGCGACGCTATCCCTCGCTTACGCCACGGGTTGTGATTTTCAAGCCCCGATCGAACGTCGAAAACAGCTACCACGGAAATCCCAAAGTCCAAAGCCTTCTGCTATGATTATCTCGGCGTCGCACTTAGCCGCCGAAGGTTCCCTGGTTTTGCTCGTCCCCTCCCAAAGATGTTGTTAGGAAACGGAGTTATGTCTAGATTTTGTCGAAGGTTGATCGGGGGGTTCGCCCTGATCCTAACCCTTGTTGCATTCGCACCCTCTCTCGCCTTCGGGCAAAAGTCCCTCGAAGATCGGTGGCATTACACCCTCTCCAAACCCGCCGCGAACTGGATGGCCCCCGACTTCAATCCTCGCCACTGGAGGAGCGGATACGGTGGCTTTGGAACCCCCGGAACCCCAGGTGCTCGCATAGGGACCCGATGGAAAAGTCCCGATATCTGGCTTCGCAAAACCGTGAAATTGGAAACCGTTCCAGCCAAACCAGCTCTCTACGTCCACCACGACGAAGATGTCGAGGTCTATCTCAACGGTTCGAAGGTCGCCACCAAAAAAGGTTACACGACTGAATATGTCGTGATTCCAATTGACCCATCCCAACACTCCCTTCTCAAACAAGGTGACAACCTGTTGGCGGTTTATTGTCATCAAACCGGAGGTGGTCAGTTCATCGATGTTCATCTCATCGACGCCGACGCAGTCCCGAAACTTCCACCTGCCCAAGGGGCGGATAAACCTTTCATCACCCACCTCACCACCGTTTGGGGAGAGAAGGTTACTCCGGAAAACGCTTGGCAAGAATATCCCCGCCCACAGCTCGAACGCAAGAACTGGACGAACTTGAACGGCAACTGGAACTATGCCGTCTCCTCCGCCGAGTCTCAAGCGAAGCCTGAAAAATGGGAAGGAAAAATTCTCGTCCCCTTCTCCCTCGAGTCCAAACTAGGAGGTGTTCAACGCGTTTTGTTCGAAGAAGAAGCCCTCTGGTACCAACGTACTTTCAATGGATCCAAATCGGACGATCAACGAACCATCCTCCATTTTGAAGCGGTCGACTATCGCTGCGAAGCCTTTGTCAACGGCCAGTCGGTTGGGTCTCACGTCGGTGGAAGTGGGGCGTTCTCGTTCGATATCACCTCCGCTCTGAAGGACGGAGAGAATGAACTCGTCGTCCGCGTCGAAGACAAAACGATGGGATACCAACTGCAGGGGAAACAACGCCCTGATCCCCACGGGATTTGGTACACCCAAGTTTCCGGCATTTGGCAGACGGTTTGGTTGGAGCAAGTCTCCAAGACCTACATCGAAGACCTGACCATCACCACCGACTCCCGCGCTGGATCGATTCGAATCCGACCCGACTTCGTCGGCCGAACAAGCGAGATGGAACTCCGAGTCGTAGTCCTCGACGGAGAGACCAAGGTTCTCGATCGCAAAGTAGCTCCCGGAGAGATGAACTTGTCGATCCCCAACGCGAAACTCTGGAGCCCCGATTCGCCACACCTTTACGATATCCAATTGACCCTGGTCGACGGGCAAGGAAAAACGGTTGACGAGGTGAAGACCTACGCCGGAATTCGTTCGGTCGGGAAGAAGTTGGATGCCGATGGGCACTTGCGAATGACTCTCAACGACAAGTTTCTATTCCAATGGGGGCCCCTCGATCAAGGCTGGTGGCCAGATGGGTTGCTCACTCCTCCATCGGACGAGGCCATGCTCTTTGACATCGAGTATCTCAAGGCTGCCGGTTTCAACATGATCCGCAAGCACATCAAGATCGAGCCACGACGCTATTACTACCATTGCGATCGCTTGGGGATGCTCCTTTGGCAAGACCAAGTAAGTGGAGCGGTCAATCCACCTTGGACTCGCATGCGGGAAAACCCTGAGGATGCGAAGTGGCCTGACGAAGCGCATCAACAGTACATGTTGGAGCTAGAACGCATGATCGATTTGTTGGAAAGCCACCCATCGATCGTCGTCTGGGTTCCCTTCAATGAAGCTTGGGGGCAGCACCGCACGATGGAGGTTGGAAAGTGGTCCGTGGAGCGCGATCCAACTCGGTTGATCAACATCGCCAGCGGAGGAAACTTCTGGCCCGTAGGAGATATCGCGGACGAGCATGCCTATCCATCTCCGAAGTTCCCCCTTAACGACAAACGATTCGACAATTTCGTGAAGGTCGTCGGGGAATTCGGCGGACACGGTTATCCAGTTCCAGACCATCTCTGGGACAAGGAAGCCGAGAACTGGGGGTATGGAAGTGGATTGCCCAAGACGGAGCAAGAGTATCGAGACCGCTATGTGAAAACCTTGGACGAGCTGAAAGAGCTCAAGAAGCAAGGAATTGCAGCGGGGATCTATACGCAGACGACCGACGTCGAAGGAGAGATCAACGGTCTCATCACCTACGACCGCCGCGTCATCAAACTCCCCGCCGCCGAAATCAAAGCGATGCACGACGAGTTGACGAAGGATTAGGGGATCGAGAGATCGTGGAGGGGTTGACCATCGCTTTTCTGGTAACCCCGGTAGGCACGCTGTGAAGCATTTTTCCCAGGGGAATTGAGTGTTTCTTGTCCGACCGGGGCTTGTCCCCGTCGGACACCGCTTTGGCGCCCTAGTACGTACAGCGCTTTTAGATATCCGCTCCCCTCGCCCCATTTAGGGGAGAGGGGCTGGGGGTGAGGGGTTGAAGTGCTAGAAACAATGACCGAGTTTCTCGCTCGCTGTTCGTAACTCGGACGTTTCTGCGATCCCTCCGGGATCGTTGGCGCCTCTTTACGATCCACCGGTGGTGGCGCTGCGCTTACCACCGGCTAATGGCTGTAATCCCTTCGGGATACCAGAGGATGCAAAGCTAACCCTTGAATTCTCCTCTGCGAACCTCCGCGTTCCCTGCGGTTAGAACGGAATAAATCCACGCATTTAAGAACTCGTGTCAACACCAACTTTTTGACAGCCCAGGACAAGCCCCATCCAGACACGAACCATTTCCCAGAAAAAAATGTTTCACAGCGCCGCTAAAAGAGGGCTGCAAACTTTCGCTAATCATCATTGATAGCGTTGCCCTGCTAACTGGAGATTGAAGGTCTCTTCGCCTCAGAATTCTTCGCAGATTCGCTTGCATTCCCTTCGCTATGGGGCATTTTTGTCTGGAATGAGAATGGCATGGGCGAATCCCGCCGCGACACCGACTCGTGGTGAAAGTAGCTAGACGTTGCTACGGTAACAGGGTTTCTTCGCCCCGTCTCTTCCTTGTTTAGCACGTTCTGAGTGTTAAGAGTATTGAGGGAATCCGTTCGTTGGGTTCCCTATTCAAGGATGTTTCAAACAAAGGTTGACGAACCATGCGACGCATGATGCACGCAGCGATTCTTTGGGTGGCTGTTTCCTCCGGTCTTCAAGCGCAAGAGAGCGGTCTTCTTTTGCAAGACAACACAGGTGGCCTCTCTTACTCGAACGTCGAATCGACTTCGGCTGCTCCGATGATCCATTCCGAATATGCGGGTGGTAGCTATGGGGCATCAGGACATGTTACTCCCCACCCATCGGAAACTGCCGGAAACTGCTCGACCTGCAGTGCTCAAGGAGCCCCTGAGTTCATGAAGTATGGTTCTTGCCGTCCTCATTCCATCCTCGCACAGCAGATGCAATTCAATCCGCTGGGACGAGATCTTTGGGCAACCTTTCCTCAAGAACGCGCCGCATTGGTGAACCACATGATGCGGCATGTCGACGGGAACTGTGGTTGCTCGCGCCACTACAGCGAACCCTGCGCGGCAGGTGGAGGCTGTTGCACCGCAGGTGGACATGGCGGATGTGGACATGCAGGGGTAAATCGATATCAATTGTCCTCCCTCTACGAGACTCCTTCGGCCGCTTGTTCCACTGGGGGATGTGGTCTTTTGCACGGTCGTCACGGTTGTGGACATCACCACTCAGGGATCGGTTTGAAAGCATGGCACCACTCCCCACTCCATAGTGCTCCGGTGGGAAGCCCCTACTGTGCCCCATGCGCAAGCGCTGCGCCAGGCAGCCCTCTGCAGGCTCGGTAGCTCTGTGCAGGTCAGGTAGTTTGTAGCGGATCGGGTAATTCTGTTTTTCAAATCCGTCGCGGGACGCCGATACTCCTAATAACACGGATTGGGAAGTCGGATCATTCGGACCCACGGATCCTCCGACACAATGGTCATGGTATGGCGATGGAGCGGCATACCATGACCTTTTTTTTTGAAGTCTGTAGTACGGAATTCATTCCGTTAACCGCCGCTTCCAGCTCCTGCCCCCAATGCACGCATTGCATGCTCCCAGCTCAGGGCTGCTCAAGGCCCCGCATCTAGCGAGAGCCTCTCGCAACTCACGCGGGGCTTGGATTTCTCTGAATAGGAGACCGGCTCACTGCGCTGACGGCGGCTTTGAATGAAAGCGTTTTTTAACGGAATAAATTCCGTTCTACATTGGCCCCCAATGCGTGCATTGCATGCTCCCAGCTCAGGGCTGCTCAAGGCCCCGCATCTAGCGAGAGCCT
>CAYMXM010000295.1:0-6470 GCA_964394065.1 uncultured Pirellula sp.
TCCCTCGCTTACGCCACGGGTTGTGATGGAGGGGACGCTTCGCGTCCCCCCCTTACCACCGTTGCGTCAGGCCACGCCAAAAGGTTAGCGACGTGTTTTGATGGGAGATCGAAGCATTCCGGCATGCTCCATCGCGATGCGTGTTTCGTCTTCTGTCAAAAATTCGACTTCCCCCCGCAGGGATTTCCAGTCTGTGATGAACTGTGCCGTGAATTTGGATTCGGCAGAAGGGGTCGACTTGGCGCCATATCGCGATGCGAGATACTCGAAGTAGAGCAACATCGCGTCCGACGGCATGTACCCCGTGCCGGTCAGAGAATTTGTCAGTTGCTTCTTCATTTTGCTCGATACCACCATCGCGTTGCTGTACGCATTTCGTCCCGCCGCATTTCCCTCTGGAGCGATCGCAGGAATGATGTGGCAGACAACTGCGGTGTTGTTGTAGCCAACCGCGTCTGTCAATTCGTCACCGAAATTATCGACCGGGATCTCGTCGGCATCGATGCCTGGGAAAAGCTCCAAGAACTCTTCAACCAGTTCCGCTCGCAGATCGGAGCGGAGTTCACCCTCGTTTCGACTTTGATTTCGATCGAAAATGTTCTCGATTTGGTAGGGCCTGAACTCCGTTCCCATTCTCCGACCAAGACCACTGAATGCCACCCAAGGAAAGCCATTCACCTGCCCCACAAAGTGAATTCCGTTCGGAATATCACAGTAGGGGCCGCTGAGAGAGGTAAAGCACTTGGGATCCAGATCATCGAATGGAATGGCGTCATACTCGCAGTCGTACCCGCCATTGCTAGGATAGTAATACCCGTCCCATTCGAGCCAGACTCGACAGGAGTCGTTGTCGATCTGCAGTTTGTGAGCAATCCCGCTTTGTTTGGTTTTGTCCTGGAACCAGTAGTAATCCTTCTGTTTGGATGCCAGGATATCCGTGCTAGGAACATAGACGGTCTGTCCCGCAAGAAGCGTCGCCGGAACACCGTCGTCCAGCCAAGAAGGTTGAACCGTAATGGCCGGGTTTGGCCAAGCCCCCCTCCATATGTAGTCGACATGGTACGGTCCACCTTGGGCTAGCCCAAGGCGGGCAAAGAAGAGTGTTAAAAGGATGGCGCTGAAGAGGTTTTTTGCGGTCATGGCTTTTCCCGATCTCGGTGTAAGGTTGTGTTGCTGGAGTGAACTTCCCATCGTTCGATGACTCCCTCACATAACCAATCGAGACCCGACCACCTGCCCGGCCAAAAATATTTTGTGGAACCCAAGTACGAACCCGACGCGGTAGTTTTGAAGTTGCGATTTTTTTGAAACGCAAAGACACCGGGAACACGGAGTCTAGGAAAATCCTTGAGAATCCGAAGTTCTCCATGTCACTCTGTGCCTCCGTGTTTTCAAAGTTCCGACGGTACGGCGGAGCCATTTTGACATCCTTGCGCAATCGGTGACGGTGAGTCTCTGGCTGACAAACGTCGCATTTTTTCCCCTGCAATTGAACCTTTCGATGACGGGAATCGACCCATGTGTACCTAGAAGCAACCTGTGGACCCTGTAAACGATGACTCCCCCCAAACCAAACGATGAAGACGCCATGCTTGTCATGCGAATACAGACCGGAGATAAGGAAGCCTTCTTCAAACTCGTTGAAGTTTATGAGCGAAAGTTGCTCTACTTCATTCGGAGGATCCTGGAGGACGAAAGCGAATCGCTCGACGCTTTGCAAACCACTTGGCTTCGAGTCTTTCGATCGATCTGTAGACTGAAAGAACCACGGGCATTGCGAGTCTGGCTATATCGAATTGCCCACGATACGGCGGTAAGCTCACTTCGAATCAAAATCCGGCGAGCGGATCCACCCTTTGAAGCGGAGCTTTTGGATGTTGAAGATGAAAGCCCCAATGTGGAACGTCTCGTCGACAATGTGGAGCTGGTTCACGCAGCGCTCAAGCAACTGAGCTTCGACCATCGTCGAGTATTGACACTGGCGTTTCTTGAAAGCATGAGTGTGCGCGAGATAGCCGAGGTGTTGAATTGCAAAACGGGAACCGTCAAGTCCCGCCTTTACTATGCGCGGCAAGCGTTTCGAGAATTGGTGAAGGAATCCATACATGACTGATCTCCCCTCGCAAAATCAATCGTTTCAAGAAAGTCTAGTCTCTTTGGAACCGCTCGTTCCAGAAAAGTATGAGGAGTACCGTATGAATTTGGAATCCGCAATCGACCGTACCATTGCACGGAGAACGTTAACGACCTATATCTGTATCGTCTCTCTGATTCTCTCGTTTGTTCTGATGTTTGTTGGTGGCTCTAAGGTCTTAGGATCTTTTGACCCTACCGAAACGAGGGCGACTCCGATTTCGATCGTTCTCGGCGTCATCTACGCCCTATCGAGTATTACTTGGCCAATCACCTTGGCCATGATCGTTTCGCGATTTAACCCGAGGTTGCGGTCTCTTCGGGAAAGGCTCATTCTGCAAACTTTGGAGGATCTGCGATCGAGAATTGCAAAACTGGAGGCCCAGAGTGGGGATTCCTCGCCAAGGTAACACGGTGACGGAAAGACAACTGGTAAGTGTTTGGGATATTTGGCCGACGCATAAGCGAGGCCAAGCCATCACAACCCGACGCGCTAGCGAGGGACAGGACTGGCAACCACGCATCATTAACGCAGCGTCACCTGCGGTCAAGGTATCTCCTGCAAATACCGAAGAAGGTCTGCGAAATCTTGAGGGGAAGTAGTCTCAAGCAACCCGGTTGGCATAAGAGACTCTGTCGACTGAGCTTGCTCATCGATCTCCTCCACCGGTATCTTGACCGTTTCCCCGTTCCCTTGAAGCAAAACCAACTCCTTTTCGGACTGAGACGTCACCAAACCATTATAGACATCTCCGTCCAACGTCAGGACCTTTGTAGATCGGTAACGGTCCGGGATATCTCGACTCGGTTCGAAGATCGCAACGGCCAAATCGTTCATGGAGAACCGCTTGGCGACCCCGGAAAGGCTAGGCCCCAATGGGTTCTCCCCAGCGTGGCAACGGAGACACCCCTCTTCGTAAAGGGCCTTTCCTCGCCTCGCGTTCCCCGTCAATGGCTTCGATCTCGCGACGAGAGTCTTCCAATCCCCTTTTTCGATCGGATCTTCGATTTCCTCTTCTTCCTCGCGCTGAACTTTGGACAGAATCGGTTTCCAATCTTCCCACTTCTCCGAAGTCGGTAGGAGTTCCACGCCGCATGCGCTAGCCACGCGACGGCATCTGGTCAGGAGTTGCTGAAGAGGGATCGAACGGTTGGTTCCCCCCAATTCCAAGGCTACTTTTGCTAATAGCGGCCATTCCAGCATCGGTTCGGAGATCGGAAGGGATTGGATTCCTTTCCAACTGGACTCCCAAGCCCCTCGGTCGTCCGCACCTAACCCCTCCAAGAACGACCGATAGTCCTCCGCCGTTGGGGAATGACTC
Source organism: uncultured Pirellula sp. (assembly GCA_964394065.1). Taxonomy (GTDB): domain Bacteria; phylum Planctomycetota; class Planctomycetia; order Pirellulales; family Pirellulaceae; genus JBKCUI01. The sequence goes on from CAYMXM010000295.1 coordinate 3,456, forward strand.
AACCAATCGAGTGCAACGTTCCGTACCGTGGGTACTTTCACGGCCGATCGCATCGCCTCGCGAAGTTCGGGGCTGGGAGGCATCCCGGGCAACGCGTGGCGAACAACTTCAACAGGCCATCGATCGGGTGGTTGCTGAAGAAGTTGCTTTCGCATTTTCTCTTTGGCCGACGTCTGGATCGCTGAAGGAAAAGCATTGAGCAGCGCGAGATCCTCGGCGACATATGCATCGACCGAACGGACAAAAGAGGCGCCGAGGGAAGTATCTTGCCGAGCCAGTGCAGCCACGAGTTGCTGAGCCCGCTGCGACCATTGGTTCTCCGTGTTCAATCCGTACTCCCCGATCTTGCGCACCGTGCTGGCCAGGATCGCTGCGGTCCGTTCCGACTGTGCGGTGGATCGCTTCGTACCGCATCGAGCAATACAACAAAGGGTGTTCAAATCGAGCGTCGGATGGGAGCGGTCGTCGGGAAGGGTCAACAGCCATTCGAAGGTTTTCTCATCGGTTGGTTCCAGCAGCGCGAGGGTTCGAACCCCTTCGGCGACGATCTTTTCATCCCCTTCTCGATTCCCTTTCGAGACGATGAAGACGATCCACTTCTCCCAGCCGGCGCGGACCTGCGGAGCGAGTTTCTGTTGCCCCCCCACGCGATAGCCGTCGAGGGCGTCGAGGTTGGGTGGCTCTTGCTGCGGGGGAAGGGAAAGGCGTCGATCCCCTAGAGCAACTTGGAGCATCGAGAAAAACTCGAGTCGTTCGCGGGAATTCCACTCCGATTCAGCACCTGGAACAATTGCGGCCAAAGCATCTAGAATCGCAGTCTCCTGAGTGGGACTTCCCGTGGCAAAAAGCTTGGTGGCAAAGAGATGGTCGAGCCTCGCGAGTCCCATTTCACGAGGGATGTTCGTCGGGTTCCGCGATGCGGCCCATAGCCAAGTTCGACGCAGTACCCTCGACGCAACGGTGTCGTCGAGCCGAGATTGAGCTACCCGAGAAATGCGCCATCGTCTGAGTCCGAGCGCTTCCCACTTCAACCGAAAGGCATTCGCGCCGAGATGGTCTTCCCAAGGGGTCAGCTCATTCAGGCTGGGGAGAGAATCCGCCATCGATTGCAACTTGTCACTCTCGGTGGGGAGTTTGTTCACCTCCCCTCGACCGATCAGCCACCAAATTCCTGCATGGCACTGCGAGCTAGGATTCTTGAGGCCCCGTTCGATCGCAAGTTCTGGAACGGCGACCCGAAGACGGGTCAGGATCTGAGCGGCTCGGAGGGGAACGCCGGTCGCCGACGGGCTATCCAAAGTCACCTCCCCTGTCACGATGCGCAGCAAGCAATCGTAAGCGCTCCGATCGATACCGACTCGCCATTCCGATTCCGACCAACTCTCCCAAGGGGCGGAAGCGAGAAGGGCCTTCTCAACGGCAAGCGCCGTTTTGTTCGACACCGTCTCTTTAGCGACGGCTCCACTAAGGAGTTTGAGTTCTTTTTCCCCCTTTTCCTTCGAAGGAACCGCTGGGGTTGATTCCCCGACGTATCGAATTCGATAGACCGATCCCGCCGTCCCCCGTCCGCCGATGCAAACGAGGAGGCTTCCATCGGGAGCTTGGCAAATATCGGTTGGAGCAAAGCCGACGACACCGTTGGTCTGCATGAAGATCTCTGCTGGAAGGCGTCCGGTGGCCTGTTTGTCTTCAGGGAGGTTTCGATTCGGATAGATTGCGATCACCCTGCCAAAGGTCCAGTCGAGCACGAACGCTGCACCCCGATAACGCTCCGGATAGCTTGAATGATCGTAAACCGTGACACCCGTTGGAGAGCCTCGCCCCATCGAGCCGATCACTTGCGGCATCGTGATATAGTTGTCGTGATCTTTCCAGGTGAGTCCGCACCACCCAGCATCGCTCCCCGGCCCGAAAACCATGACTCGCGTCGGACGGTACCAAGGAAAAGTCGATTCCCTTTCGCAGTCACTCTCGAACGAGACGATCTGGCCGCTTGGAAGGAAGTCGAAGTCATAACAGTTCCGTATACCGTGCGCCCAAACTCCGCGCGTTTTGAAGTCTGGACTGATGCGCCAAATCGTTCCACCGCGGGGGCGGGCTACCGGAGCGTTCGGATCGTTTTGAAGCCTTGCGATATTTTTCGCGAAATTGCCGACGATCAGATACCAATAACCGTCTGGCCCTCGCCGAATCGCGTGGGCATCGTGTTCACCACCGGTGGCAATCTCAAAAACCATGCGGGGTGGTTTGTCCGCGACATGATCACCATTGGAATCCTCGCTCACCCAAAGCCCACCATCACCGACCCAATAGACTTTGTTCTCTTCGGCCCAAATCCCTTGTGCACCTTGTTTGGGCAAGTTGCTCCAAAGAACGCTTCGATCATACACGCCATCTCCGTTGTCATCGAAGAGGGTCTTAATGTAGTTAGGTCCCGAGAGGACCGGGTTCCCGTTGGAGTTGAGAGTCATCACAAACGAGTCGTGGACCAGCCGATCATCGGCGACCAATTCGGCCACAAACCCATCGACCAACGTAAAGGGTTCGGTCCCCCCCGATGAGGTTTCTTCCGACGAGCGAACCTCGCTGTGAAACAGGCTGGGGAATACGATAAAAACCCCTATAGCAACGCGCGTTAATCGAGTGAATGTTCGGTTGCACCATGTGGAACTTTGCCCCATTTCAGATTCCATATTTCCTTGCAACGCTCGAATGTTCCTATCCCTTCACGAATGAACGCCCATCTTAGCGAAGTTCTCGCGAAAGTGTGAAGACGCGACGCGGTGGCGCAATTGCAACCCGTGGCGTAAGCGAGGGATAGCACTGGCAACCACGCATCCATCCAAGGTCTCACAGCACGCCTTTCGTGCCTCAGGGACGTGCTACCCGACCGGTTCTTAATCGCGTAGCGATGGCAGCACATAGCCGCGGGCGTGAGCCCGCGATGGTTTTGAGCCGCGAATGCGGCGGCAGCATCGAACCGATTCGAGGGTGCTGCCGCCGCATTCGCGGCTC
>CAYMXM010000296.1:0-6462 GCA_964394065.1 uncultured Pirellula sp.
CCTCGCTTACGCCACGGGTTGTGATTTTCGGGCCTCGCTTACGCGTCGACCAAACTACCCAAACACTGTATATTCGCGCCGATGCGTCAGGCCAGCGTAAGGGTGTTTAGAATTAACGCAGAGACGCGGAGTCGCAGAGGGCGAAGATAACTTCTCTGCGTCCCTGCGTTTGTTGATCTTCGAGAAAGTTAGGTGGTGGCGTTGCGATCAGGAACTGCTTCTTCCTGTACGTGATTGGGTTGCTGTATTCGGTTTTAGCTAGAGGTAGGAGGCATGGCAGACAAAAGAAAACTGCTTGATGTTTTTAGAATTCCTCGAGTGCTAAAATTGTTTATTGCCTTTGTTCTATTAGTGCTGTTTTGCTTGTTGGCGGGGAGTTGCTGGATTGTGTTTAAGATGTGGGAAATTGCAATTGCTTTCCCTGTAGTCGCGCCGCAAATGATTTTTCACGCGTTCCTTTTTGGCTGTATGACCGGAGCGAAGACTTCGTTGGTTCTATATCTCCTAAGCATTATTTGCCAACGAGCTTCTAGGAACGAAATCTATGTCAATTTAGATCTCCGCTCCCCTCGCCCCGCTTCGGGGCGAGGGGAGCGGAGATCTAAAACGCGGCGCGTTTTAGGGCGCCAAAGCGGTGTCCGACGGGGACGAGTCCCGGTCGGACAAGAAGCGAATCAGGGAACAAAACTTGCGCAAAGCCAATCCCTAGCAACACCAACCTTTTGACAGCCCAGCGTAACCCTACCCCACTTCATTAATCAACTTCGAAACATCCAACCGGTCGACCTCATAGCCGTAGACTTCGCGCTCGATGGCCATCTCGGAGGGGAACCGAAGGCGACAGTTTAAGCATGTCCCGACGTGGGCGACTTGAACCCCTTCGTATTCGCAAGCGTTGCAGACATAGTCGGAATGGACCAATTCATATTCGACTCCTTGCTCGATCGGCTTCACCAAACAGTTCGGGCATCCCATTCCTTCTTCGCTCTTGAAAAATGTGATGTCGTCGATGTGCCCGCAAGCAAAATGGTGCGCCAGTTCGCTGAACCGTATGTCTGGGGAGCCGCATTCATTGCAACCACGTCCGATCGAAGCGGTTCCCTCGCATTCGGGGCAACATTGAATTCGGTGCATGAGTTTCGGACGGAGTACCCCTAACTCAACCCACTGTTCGAGTGCCTGTTGGGAAAGAGCGGGTTCAAAGCGACCATTGCAACCGATCAAGCGAGGTTGCAAACTTTCGAGCGAAAGAAGATTGGTTTCTTGCGGGTGAAATCGGGTTCCTAGGCGGATCCCACCTTGAGGATAGCCAACGCTCTCGACCTTCACGTGATTAAAAAAGAACCGGCTTCCTCCCCCATCTTTAGGATCGAACTCGACACCAACTACCCAATTCCTACCGGGAATTCCGGCCTGGTTGGATAGCTGAAAACCAATCCCCTCGGAGGAGAAGTCGACGGAGAAAGCATCTTGAACGTTGGCTCGGTCGGGAGTGCCATCGGCAAACACCGGAATCGCCAGGATAGAACGGGTGATCAAATAACGACGCTCGGAACGACGGTCTTTCTCCTCCCGTCGCAGTTGTCGCCGTTCTGAAATATTAGGTGCTCTGCGCAGAAGTTCATTGACGGTCGACCTACCGCATTCCCAACGAGATATGCTCAATCGGATCGATTGGAAAACGGTTTCTGTACTGGCCGATTGCGTGGAAATGCAATCGTCGAACCCATGAAGCACGTTGGCGACAGCGGGGACGTCGGAACGATCGGTCGCAATCAACAAAGTAGGCGGAGCTGGAAAACTCAAAAGTTCTCGATCAAACTCTTGAACCCCCTCCCGTTCTACAAAATCTTGTTCGACGATCGCTGCATCGAATCGGTTGGGATCCTGCTCGACGGCGTTGCGATACTCCCAAAGGTCGTGGAATATTTCGACCGTTCCTCTTTCTGCGAGCCCCTCAAGTAAGCTTGGCGTATTTCGCTCTTTTAGAATCGCGACCGACAAGGAATCATTCTTGGTGCGCGTTCTTGAAATCCAGGTTGATTCGATCGTATCAAGGCTTGGTTCTAACCCGCTTGCAGAGCCCGCCACCGACCGCTGCAGGACCAATTTGTCGACCGCTTCGCGATATTCTGTTCGATGTCGGTCGAATCGGGCCAAGGCGAGTCGAAGACGTCGCATCAAAAGATTCGTTGTTGATTCTTCATCCGAGATAACGTCGGAGATTCCCCGTTCTATCCATTTCTCTGCGTCCAAAGAAAGCTCTGGACCGGCCAGCAACACGATGGGGCTGGTCCGTTGGTTCTCTAGTATTTCATCCAGCGTACCGTCGATGGTTTCGTGGTCTTGCAGGCTGACGAGGACGACGTCGTGAATCGTTTCCTCGACCCCGATTTTGAGTTTGGAGGTGGAGGTGTAATGCCGCAAATCCCAGTAGGAACCTTGGTAGGTAAGGAGCTTCTCGTGGATAGTTCGGGCGGCTTGAAGATCCGAAGCAAAAAGGAGGATGCGCATAGTAATAGGGAGATCCAAACTGAAAAAATCGTTCGTCGGGACTTACGGAACCTCCCGACGTTTGCATTTCAGAGTTTGGGTCGTTCTCGCGCGCCATGTCGCTGTGAGGTGGGTGACATTCGGCGAAATACTTTTGCCCTTCGGAAAAGATAGCGCAGTCGTTGCAATCGGAAGACAGCGGCTCCTTTCAGCTGACGCCGTGAAGGAGTTGTTTGTTCGTGGCCCGGGCGTCTCACCCGGAGAGCCTTCGCAACTCCGGGCGAGACGCCCGGCCACGGTGAGGAAACGTTCCTTGTCTGGATGGGGCTCGTCCCCGCCAGAGCAGTGTCCTACGGGAACGAGCCCCGGTCGGACAAGAAACGAATCAGAGAACAAAACTTGCGCAAACACAAATCCCCACAACCCAGCTTTTTGAAGGCCCACTCTTAGCCTCAACGTGGCACTTTAGCCGCCCTGAGGTGGAGGCCGGCTCACAGCGCTGACGGCGGCGTTGATTGGAAACGTTGTTTAACGGAATGAATTCCGTTCTACATTGATATCCACTTCGCAGATGGTTCCCCCCTCTTCGGGTGTGTGAAACTGCAAGGTTCCTCCGAGCCCTTGGATGACGTTTCGGGTTAAGAAGACTCCCAGTCCCATCCCTCTTCCAACCTCTTTCGTCGTGAAGAAAGGCTCCCCGATGCGCCGAGCAACCTCTTCGGAAAGACCGGTCCCTTGGTCGGTTATCGTGAATCGCCAAAGGGTCTGAAGTCGCTTCGCCCCGTCGGAGCGTTCTTCGCGAACCCTTAGTTCGACCGTTGCGTCCGCGGGAGAAGCGTCGAGTCCATTTTGCAGGAGGTTTCGCAACGCTTGCGAGAGGGCCTGGAGAGGAAGCAACCCTTTGGACTGGGCAATCTCTTCCGGAAGATCGAGCACGACACGGTATGGCTCGCGCATCGCGTCAATCGTCTCGTGCACGATCTCCTCGATCGAAACGGGGTGAAGATGTTCGGCGGCCGCTTCTCCCGCACCGCTCTTCATGCGATGTAAAATATCGCGACACCGATTCAACTCTTCACGGATCAAATCAACATCCCGACGAATGCTATCCGACACCTCGTACTTATCGAGGTTTCTAGAGAGCTCTTTGGAGACGACGGCGATCGTCGACAGAGGGGTCGCTAGTTCATGACCTGCACCGGCGGCCAAGGTCGCCATCGCTTCGAGCCGTCGCGACCTTTCCTTTTCCTTTTCCGCAATCGCGAGTTGCTGCTCGCGCTGACGGAGCTCTCCAGCAAGGGTCGTCACAAAGTAGGTAACCACCCCAGAGCAGGTTGCAAAGGCGGCTAGGAAAGCAAACTTCGATACCCCCCAAGTTTCAGCGGACGAGAGAGGTGTCTGTGCGATGACATCGATCACCTCGGCGTGGTTCAGAAGCCATGCCGTACAGGCAACCGAGAGATAGGCAACTGGCCAAGCGAGCTGCCTCGGTAAAAGCATTCCGGCTATCGCGAGATTCGCGAAATAGAAGATGTGAAAAGGGTTTGCTCCTCCACCGGTAAAATAGAGAAGTCCGGTGAGGGTCAGTACATCCATGCAAAGGACCGAGGTTAGGATGCGGTTCCCAATCAAGTCGTCTGCAACATCCTCCTTACTGTCTCGGCTCGAACTTGTCAGCCCCCCATTTCCCTGGCCATGCGTTAGCCTCGCCTTCTTCTGAAGGTCTCGCACCCACAGGTGGAGGGCGACGTTGCTGAGGCCAGTCCCTCCTATCAGAAGGAGGAGGGGAAGCATCGGCAGAGAAATGCCGACGAAGAATTCTACAACACCGATCACGAGAAGCTGTCCAGCGACAGCGACCCATCGTAGTTGTGCTAACCAGACAGCAGTCGATACATGAGGCTCCGCAATCGCATAAGGAAACCTCTCCGCCATATTACGTCTAACCGCGACGTTCTTCGAGTCGAACCGATTTTCCTGTTCGTCCTCGAAGGAAGTAGAGCTTCGCACGACGCACTACTGAACGACGCTTCACCTCGATCTTTTCGATCCGAGGCGAGTGGACCGGGAACTTCCTCTCGACACCTTCACCAGCTACGATTCGGCGAACGACAAACATTTCGCGGGTTCCGGCACCACTTTTGGCGATGACCGTACCACTGAAGATCTGAATCCGTTCCTTGTTTCCTTCTTGGATCTTCGTGTGGACGTCGACGGTGTCCCCAATTCCGAACGTATCCACTTTTTCCTTCAAGGAAGACTGTTCAACCAATTGGAGCAATCGCTGGCTCATGATTCCAAAACCATCAGAATGAGAGAAACTTCTAGTAAATTCCAAGGGAATATATTGACAACCCCATCGTTCTTTGGAAAGTCCAAACTCAAGCATTTCTGAGGTTATTTTTGGGGTGGGTGGTTCGGGTGGGTGGCATGGGCGTCGGTGTTCAAGGAGCGGACGCGAAGCGTCCCCCATCCCAACCCGACGCGTTAGCGAGGGATAGCGTCGTGAGTGAGCATGGCCCTTGTCGGGAAATCGGGCATCGGATGGCACGCCCCTGAGGCACGAAGGGCGTGCTGTGATACCTTGGCTGGATACCTGGTTGCCAGCGCTGTCCCTCGCTTACGCCACGGGTTGTGATTTTCGGGCCTCGCTTACGCGTCGGACGAGAACCACTCCAATTTCTTAACGAGAAAATCAACTCAACGAGAAAATCAGTGTTTCGAATGCCAATCGAGCGCGGTATTCGTTGCTGTGGGTCCCTTTTAGTTTGAGCTCTAGGTCGACCAAATCGTTCAAAAGCTTCTTGGCCCGAGCCCGACCGATCCGCCGAAGACGCGTTTCTGCCTTTGCGAGATCGTATTTGTTGAATCCAGCACGTTCCAACGCTGTTCCCAACGCCAATTTTCCACCTTGCTTCTCCGCGATCTCGATGAGATGCGCAGCGATGCCGAATCTTCGGAGCGACCAAGAGACTTGCGCGACGAGCCCGACGGTTGTCTGCCCCGCGTGGAGCAGTTTCTCCAACTGCTCTAAAGCCGCAGACGTTTTCCCGTCCGCGATCGCATCGGCGACCTCCCAAGCCGTCTGGGTTCGCCATCCTCCGACCAACTCCGCGACTCTCTCTTCGGGAACAATCCCCTTCTCGTTCTTAAACAAAGCCAATTTGGCGAGTTCACAATCGATCAACCCGCAGCAAGCGCCGATTCGTTCAACCATCAACGCGGCCTGTGTCGCGGAGACCTCCACTTGGTGAACACTTCTCCCCCATTGGCGAACCCACGCTTGCATGGCTCGGTCGTCTGGAGGGTTTCCCCACGAAGCTTTCTGGGGGGGAGTGCACTTGATGAGGAGCCCATGTTTCCCGATAGATTGATAGAGCTTCGTGTTCGCCGCAAGGGTTTGGAGTTCGAGGAGGAGCGTGCAATCGGTCGGTTGGGAATCGATCCATTTTTCCAGATTGTCTCGGAACTTCGTGACGAACCGGTCAGCCCCCCGAACGATCGCGATCCGATTTCCCAAGTCGTCGAAGAGGGATCGCGTGGCGAGTTGATCATGTACATCGCGCCATTGTGACTCGTCTCCATCGTAGGAACGAATCGACTCTTCCTCGATCCCACTCCCCTGGGTCATATGGCGAATGGTCCCTCTCCGAAGAAAATCATCGCTCCCGAAGCATGCGACCACACTTGGCAGTGGCTTGGCGGGTTCGGATTCGAGAAACTCGAACGCATGAACCGGAGCCGGTTTACCCGTTTGGGTCGTTTTGGTCGCCATGTTCGTTCCGAGTGATCTTCCTTGGAGAATGATGGTTTTTAGCATGGCCCGGGCGTCTCGCCCGCGCTTCAGATTCTCGGCTCCCCTCGCCCCGTTTCGGGGAGAGGGGCTGGGGGTGAGGGGGACGCGAAGCGTCCCACCCATCACAACCCGTGGCGTAAGCGAGGGACAGCGTCGCGAGTGCACGTAGCTCT
>CAYMXM010000297.1:0-6442 GCA_964394065.1 uncultured Pirellula sp.
ATGTCAGGTTGCCAGCGCTGTCCCTCGCTTACGCCACGGGTTGTGATTTTCGGGCCCCGCTTCTTCCTCACCCCTCAAGGCTCACCCCTCACCCCTATATAATAATTCAATCTCTCCGTAGCTTCCCCGTTTCGGATACGATAGAATCTGTCCTTATGCAGCCGGATCTGTTGTTTGTTTTGTTAAAAGAGGGGGAATCATGACCCGAATTGAGCAGTTGGTACAAACCGTACATCGCAAACAACAACGCCAATGGTTTTGGCGGTGCGTTAGCATGGGGGGATTGATCTTCGGAGTCATCGCCTTCGCGGTTGCACTTCTTCGAATCCCATTTGGAGAGCAAATCTCCTGGGCGTGCGTCGGAGCGATCTTGCTCGAAGGCCCAGTGCTCGGTGGACTCTATGCGATCGTCAATCGTCGCCCCATCGAAGAAGCGGCCAGTGCCCTGGATAGGGCAAATGGGTTAAAAGACCGCGTACAAACCGCGTTCGGTTTTCTGCGATATGAAGAAAAGAACGAACTCCAACGCCTCCAAATCGAAGATGCGGAAAAGCACCTTTCCTCCATCGATCCCAAAGGGGCTCTCTCCCGATTGCAAGTGAGGAGTCTCCCGGCGGCGATCGGTTTTGCCGTTGCGGCTATTCTTATCGTCGTTGTAACGATCCCAGCTCCTCCGGCGATTGCTTCGGTAGAACTCAATCCTGCAGTTCATTCCATCGCGGCTCAACTCGATAACGATCTCGCAGAACTTCGTGATTTTCAAGCAGAGCATGCGAGCGAAGAGCTCAAGGAACTCCTCAAGGATCTCGAACTTCAGATCGAGGCTTTGAAGGCTCCCGGGATGGACCCTAAAGATGCGCTTGCCAAACTCTCCGAGATGGAAGCTTCTCTGCAAGAAATGCAAAAGAATGTTGCCGAGCCAACGACGGAAAAACAACTGAAGGAGATCGGGGAAGCGCTCTCGTTGTCCAATGAAATGGCCGCTGCCGGACAAGCGATGGCCGAAGGCAAAATGGACAAAGCCGCTGAAGAGCTTGCGAAACTCGAGATGCCCAAGTTGGATATGAAGACGGAGAAAGCGATCACCGAGAAACTGAACGCCGCTGCCAACGACGATGGTAAAGGATCGCAAGGCAAGAAACAAAAGCTTGGTGAAAAGATCGAGCAGCTGTCTCAGGGATTGAGCCAAGGGGACCGAAGCAAGTTCAAGGATGGCGTGGAAGGTCTCGCTGGCGAGTGCAAGAAGCAAGGAACGAAAAAGAAATTGAGCGACCTCCTTCGCAAACAATGCCAATGCCTTGGCGAGTGCAAATCCGAATGTGAGGGACAGTGCAAATCGGATGCTGACTCGAACAAGAAGGGTGGGAAGAAAGCCGGGCTCGCTCGTAGTGGCAATAATCCAGGGGATCCAACGGCAAAACTGAACGCGAACCCTAAGATGAACATCACGGGACAAGACTCCGGCCAGGGTGACGTGGATGTTGAAACCGAGCAAGGCCCCGAAGAGGAGCAGCAAGCGACCCGTGCGTATCGCGAGAAGGCGACGGAGTATGAAGCGATGAGTGAATCGGTCCTCAACTCCGAATCGATCCCCCTCGGCCAACGCCAAACCATCCGCCGCTATTTCGAATCGATCCGACCGACGAACGAAACGGAGTAGGGAAGGTTTGGCCAGCGCGGAAGCGAGGCTCGAAAATCACAACCCGTGGCGTAAGCGAGGGACAGCGCTGGCAACCAGACATCCATCCCATGTCTCACAGCACGCCCTTCGTGCCTCAGGTACTTGCCACCCAACGTCAGCTACTTTTCACCTCAATTGTCAGGTTTAACTCCGATACGTCAGGCCAAGCTGGGGGTAGCCTGACGCTTTCAACATTTCTTACCTCCTTTTGGAGATCCTTGATGGAGCGAATCCATTGCTTGTCCTTGCCCGCTCGCTTCTCGCTCGCATTGAGTCAACTTTTGGGGGTTGGACTAGTCGCGACGGTACTTCAAGCTCCCCTCCTCGCGGAGCCTCAAGAAAAGCCGAAAACTCCCCTGGTCGATAGGACCGAATCGGATCGGATGGCTCGGCTGAAGAAGATGGAATTGGTCATGGGACCGGTTCCTGCCAACGATCGAAAAGTCCCTCTCGACGTGCAGATTTCCAGTCGAGAATCGCTCGAAGGACACGAGCGGATCAAGCTCACCTACCAATCCGAAGCCGGTGACCGCGTTCCGACTTGGTTGTTGATTCCTAAAGGTGCTACAAAAGCCCCGGCGATGCTCTGTTTGCATCAGACGATTAAGATCGGAAAGGACGAACCGGTCGGCCTTGGGGTTCAGGAAAGCAAGCGTCAAGCGTTAGATCTGGTTCTGCGAGGCTATGTTTGCATCGCTCCTGATTACCCCAGTTTTGGGGAGTATGAATACGACTTTGAAGATGCCTTTGCGAAGGGACTTTATCAAAGCGGGACGATGAAGGCGATTTGGAACAATATGCGTGCGGTCGACATCCTCTGTGAACTTCCTGAGGTGGATCCCGATCGAATCGGCGTGATCGGTCACTCTCTCGGAGGGCACAATTCTCTATACACTGCAGCGTTTGACGACCGACTAAAGGTGGCCGTTTCCAGCTGCGGGTTCTGTAGCTTCAGCAAGTACTACGGCGGGAACCTTAAAGGTTGGACGAGCAATCGCTACATGCCTCGCATCGCCAGCGAATACGAACTCTCCCCTGAGAAGATGCCCTTTGATTTTGACGACGTCCTGTTGGCGATCTATCCGCGCGGAGTTTTTGCGATGTCCCCCAAGCGGGATCACAATTTCGATGTGGAGGGTGTGTACGAGGTGCTTGAGAAAGTCCGCCCAGTCTACGAGGCGGGAGGTGTCCCCCATCGTCTAAAATCGGCCCATCCCGACGCAGAACACGCTTGGCCAGATCAAGAACGAGAAGAAGCCTACCAATTTGTCGATTCCATTTTGAAATCGAAATAGATCGGGATGTATAATATCTCTAGATCTCCTCACCCCACTTCGGGGAGAGGGGCAACGCCGTTAAGCATTTTTTAAATCCAACGCAGGAACGCAAAGACGCCGGGACACAGAGGAGTTGGACTACAGAGAAGTAAATCTCCGCGACTCTGCGCCTCCGCGTCTCTGCGTTGAATTAACTAACCGTTGAAAGCGTAGAAACAAAGCGAGGAGCTGATGGACGTCGTCATCGGAGGGCCCGCGCCAACCACTGCCATGCACCGCCGCTTCGCGACGCTCTAGTTCATACCAACACAACTTCAAAACTCATCCGCACCCTCGGATCGGGATCCATGTTCTATCTCATTCTCCTCGTCCTTAGCCTCTTCTCCCTTTTCACTGCGTCAACCGCGTTCGGGGATAGCTTCCTGTTGCGGAATCAAGGGATCGTCGCGGGTGAGGAGATTCCGGTGAAAGAAGGATCGGCCGTTGTCATTCGGACGCATGACGGAATCATGATGCAGATCACCCGCAACGATGTGCAGCGGCAGTTGAAAACGACCGAACGAGATACGGCTTACATTGCATTGGTCAAAGGTCGACCAGATGATACAGCGGAATCGAATCGAGACCTCGCGAGAGAAGCTCTACGTCTGGATCAACGACTGTTGGAGCTGGCTCATTTTGAGCGAGTTACGGAGCTCGATCCTTCGGATGGAATGGCTTGGGCAAGGCTTGGCTACACGCCGAACGAAAGCACGGGAGAGTGGATTCCTCGCGATCTCCTCAACGCTCGCTTGGGATTGGTCATCCATGAAAAGCAGCGAATGAGCTATCACTCGGCGGAGCTGGCCAAAGCTTACAAGAAGATTCGCAAGGACGATGCGGACTTCGTCAACGAACTCAAACGCAATATCAGTAACTCCAAGAAGGATGGGACTGTTGGAGAAAACGCCCGCGCCTATCTCGCCAATGTCCAGGATCCGCGCGCGGCTTCGGTCCTCGTTGAATTGATCATTTCGGAGGTCAAGTTCCGCCGCGACGCAACACCGTATCTCGATATGCTTCTCCGATTGCCGAAAGGATCGAACACGAAAGAGCTCATTCGGCTCGCGCGAGAACTGGAGTTGCCGGAGATTGTTGACCCAGCCCTTGAGATGCTCAAATCAGACGAACGGATGCGATCGGCAGCGATGGTCGCTTTTATGGCGGACTTAGTTCCTGGCAAGTCCCCCAACATCGAAGCGATCAATCGAGCCGGTCGGAATCTTGAAGTCGTCGGAGATGTCCGTGCGATTCCCGCTCTCATCAATGCCCTGCGGACGAAGGTGACTTCGGTAACGCGAATCCAAGGTGGAGCGAACATGGACAAATCGTCTGGCTCGTTCTCTCCTTCGATGGGGGGGCAGGTTACGAATACCCATATTATCAATCAACCTGGGGTCCTCGGAGCTTTAAGCTTCATCACAGGCGAATCTATTGGTTATGACCAAGATCGCTGGCGCCAATGGTACGCATTTACCTACGGCAAATCGAATCTCGATTCGAGAAGGTTCGATTAGTAGAACCACGGAACACACGGAACACACGGAAAAAAAGAGAAAGCTAGCCGCGGAGCGGCGGCGCATAGTATTCGTGGCCGTAGGGTGTGTGAAGTGGTCGCTGCTTCCATCTCAGATTCTGATCGCATAACAACCATCTTTTCTATCACACCCCCCATCACAACCCGTGGCGTAAGCGAGGGACAGCGTCGCGAGTGCACGTATCCCTTGCCGGGAATATCTCATTCGTCGGGTGGCACGTCCCTGAGGCACGAAGGGCGTGCTGTGAGACCTTGGATGGATGCCTGGTTGCCAACGCTGTCCCTCGCTTACGCCACGGGTTGTGATTTTCGGGCCTCGCCTCAAAATCCCAAACACCTTATATTCGCTCCAACGCGTCAGGCCCGCTTCGGATTCTCAAGGATTTTCCTAAGCTCTGTGCTCTCTGTGCCTCTGTGTTTCAAAAATCGCAACTTCCTTGTGCTGTGGACGCTTCGCCTCTTCTACCAATCACCGTTTGAATTCTGGGAGAATTTCAGGAACTGCAATCCCCTGAACCCCTCGCCCTCCATCTATACTCGCTTTGACATCTTCTCGAATCTCCTCGTTGTCGATCTCCCAAAACTTGGAGATAAGGGATTTCTCAAGAGGCTTCGCTGAACGAACTAATCGCATGCCGACCATATGTGACGGGGCATCCGTAAACCACCAGGGGCTTTGCGGAACACAAGGGTCTATATCCTTCCACAATCTGTCTTCGCTGTAAAGTCTCGCGGCGGATCGGAGCCGTGATGGTGGATCTTGCCATCCTCCACCTCGCGCGGCACGAAGCTCATGATGAGTTGGCCAGCAGATGGCGTCGAGCCAACTTACTTTTTTCCGTTGATAGGAACGGTAAGTATCCGAATCGAATTGATCGATCGTCCATTCCCAAACGTTGCCATGCATATCGTGAAGACCGAACGGGTTCGGAAGCTTCGTACCAACCTTTCCCGGTCCTTCGAGGACATTCTCCTCGTAGTGTGCATACTTACCCAACTCAGCAGGATCATCTCCGAAGGAGTAGGGAGTTTGAGTTCCACCTCTCGCTCCGTATTCCCATTCAGCTTCGGTGGGGAGTCGATATTGAATGTTCGTTAGGCCACTTAACCACTTGGTATACTGTTTCGCAGCATACTGGGTCATCGTAACGGCAGGGTGTCGGTTGTCTTCACCGAATGAGAAAATGAGACTCGGGTCGTAGAGTGGTGTGGGGGCGGTCACCGCGTCTGCCTGGTTCGACTCATTGACGACGCGAATTTTTCCATTTCTCAAACGTCTAAAAACGTTATAGCTTCGCATGAAAGCTCGGTACTCCCCCCAAGTAAGCTCCGTCTTTGCCATCCAAAAGGGAGGGATGACAACGGTGAATTGAGGACCTTCTTCCGCTAGATGCCCCGGTTCTGATTCGGGGGAACCGATAAGGATTTCCCCGCCGGGGATTGGGATCATTTCGAACGAAATGGAAAGCTCCGGGATGGAGTGGGTATAAGGAACCATATAAAAACCGTCGAGTTCCACATACCGACCCGATTCCGGTTTAGTCTGGCTGATCCCTAGCGAGGTCGAAGCGGATGTTTCACCAAAAGCAAACGGTCCGATCGCTGCGGTGACGATGGCCGAGCAGGTCATTACTGCAAAGAATGAGCGAGCAATTTTTCTCATACGCGTGGCTCCTAAGACTAAGCGATATCGATGCGACACACATTGTAAACCAATGTACGTGGCCCGGGGGTGGCCTGACGCATCGGTGGTAAGGGGGTGGACGCGAAGCGTCACCCATCACAACCCGTGGCGTAAGCGAGGGACAGCGTCGCGAGTGCACGTAGCCCTTGTCGGGAATATCTTATTCGTCGGGTGGCACGTCCCTGAGGCACGAAGGGCGTGCTGTGAGACCTTGGATGGATGCG
>CAYMXM010000298.1:0-6420 GCA_964394065.1 uncultured Pirellula sp.
TCGAGTTTTCCTCTGCGAACCTCCGCGTCCTCTGCGGTTAAAAAGGAATAAATCCGGACACTCTAAATTCCATGTCAACGTCAACTTTTTGACGGCCCAGGCTCGCGCCCTGCCGTTACTATTAACTACTCAATCACCAATTCGCCGTACAAGTTTCCTTGTTTATAGATCCCTTTGATGATCGAGATCACTTCCGATGTGGGGACGTTGAGGACATTCAATCCATCTACGAGGTTTTGTAGTTTCGACTGCCCCTGGGTTTCCTGGGGCAAGCCAACAAAGCTTCTAGGGGGAGTGTCCGTTCCTCGAGAGGAAACGACGAGATTTCCGAACGATACTGCGACCGGATCGAAGGTGACATCTTCTCCGATAACCACGACGCCGTCCCGCTCATTGATGTAGACCCGTTTTTTGCTTGTGAGATTGATCAGGGGGAGGTTCAAGATCATCGAGACGAATTCAACAGGTTCGGAGCGGTAGAGTTCGGGGATGTCGACGACGATGTGGTTTTGATCGATAGCGGAGGCGATCCGCTCACTGTTCTGCGAGGTCCGAATGCGGGTGTTCCCCCCCCCTGCCCCACCCTCTTCAATAAAGCGATTGATCTTGTCAGTGACGAGTTGCGAGGTTTCAAACGAGCTGTGGGTTGGATCGAGCACCAGAGTGATTTTGTTGTCGGCTACAAATGGATTCCGAACGGTTTGTTCCATCTTGCAACCGTTGAGGATACGCCCCGTAGTCGGGATCTTTGGATTGTCGAGGGTAATAGGCCCGCTCGCCAAGGCGTAGGTTATGTTCTGGTCCGCGCGCGGGCCGAGCATATGCGTCAGAAGCAGATTCCCGCCTTCCAGGCTTTTCGCCTGGATTGCGCTGACCGTACAAGTGATCTTATCTCCTTGAATCGCTCCTGCCGGCGGAATCTTCGCAAGGACCCAGACCATGGCTGTATTCTTGGCACCAGCAAACTCTTTCAGATCGATGCGACCTTGAAGGTCGGACGAGGGATTGCCCCCGAGCTTTCTCAAGGCTTCGGCGATCGACCGCTGGGTCGGTTTAAAGTCTCCGTCCCCCGTCCCTTTCAGTCCGACAACATACCCGACCCCAATAAGGGTGTTTTCTTCTTGCCCTTGGAGCCGGCAGATATCTTGAATTCGACGCTCTGCACGGGCGGAAGAGATCGTTAGGGAGCTCAAGCACACGGCGATGAGAAAACCGAATCGCAGAAACGAGAAAGCCAACGTTGCATTCCGCTGCGGCTTGATATGGATATTGACTTCTTGCATGCTAGCTCCCTCCCCTGCCCTGTTTTCAAACTTCCAACTTCTCTCCCCCCCCTGCCCTGCTCCGGCCTGCCAAGGTCTATACACGTTTTTCTTGGTCCGCAGCTAGGTCGCTTTTTTGCAGGCTTGAGGGGTGAGGCTTGAGACTTGAGGGGGATCTTCCATTGAACCGCTGAAGACGCCGAAAATCACAACCCGTGGCGTAAGCGAGGGATAGCGCTGGCAACCAGGCATCCATCCCAGGTCTCACAGCACGCCCTTCGTGCCTCAGGGACGTGCCACCCAACGCCTGAGATATTCCCGACAAGGGCTACGATCACTCGCGACGCTATCCCTCGCTTACGCCACGGGTTGTGATTGGGGGGACGCTTCGCGTCCACCCCCTTAACACCGATGCATCAGGCCAGGCTTGAAGTGCCATGAATGGAGGGACTGGCTCACTGCGTTGGTAGGGGCTTTGATTGGAAGAGTTGTTTAACGGAATGAATTTCGTTCTACATTGGGCGGAGTCGAGCTGTGAAAGGATGTTCAGGCCGAATGGGCTGGGCGTGCTCTAGCAGATCGACAAGGGTTGCGCGCAGCGGTTCGATTTCAACGCGCATGTTGGAATCCCCAAGCGCCGAGTTGGGGTCGAGACGTTTCACTTGTTCGGGGGAGGCAATATGAAGATGAAACTCCGCATCGACGACGTTGGCGAGTCGGGTGAAGAGGCTGGATATGCGATACGGGGTGTTGATTTCAAGTACTTTCGTCCCGGGTCGGCAAAAGGCAATGTTCGCAAGCCCTGCTCCATGGGGAGCGACGATGTGGCTTGCGCGGCGGAAAAGGGAGATCTGTTCGTGCATCGAAAGACCTTCTAAACGAACCGATTGAAACCCGTGCGCTCTCAGCAGCTTCTTGAGTTCTGGTTCATTGACGATGCGACGTACTCGAGACCGACTTCTCGAAACGTAAATCTTCAAGGGTGCTTCCCCCCCAAGTTCGTCACCGGCTCGAATCGATTCAGCGAACAGGCTCTTCAGTGCGTCGATGCGAAACTTATTCGCGGTAGCACCATAGAGAGAGGGGGTGACGAGGGTATCTGCTTGAATGTGCTCCTCTTGAGTCGCTTTGATTATTTGCGAAGGCTTTATCCCTAGGAGCCTCGCGGACTCACGATGGAAGGAGTATTTTTGAGGAATGTAGTATCGGTCGATCTTCCAATTCGAGGATCGCAACAGTTCCATCTTGGGGAGTATGTCGATCAACCAGTGATAGTAGTTTTGAGCGCTGCCACCGGTAAGGAGAGCCACGGGTCCCGAGACTTTGCGAGGGTAAGCGAGGGTGGAGCGGCGAAGTGGATTGCCGGGAAAATCTCCATTGGCATCGATACCGGAAGCGTCCGCGACCAGCTGATTGTTCGCGTCGATTACCGCCCCGCAGGAGTGGAGGGCACGACCGTTTCGCAAGGAGACGACCGAAGCAGAGGAACTCGGCGTCGCGGTGCAGAAGAGTTCTTCGACGAGTTGGTTTTGTCCAGCAGGAGTTAGACGGTTCTCGTGAAATTCGAGAAGAGCTTCTAAATTCCCAGTGATGGTGCGAGGCGGTTTCCCCTCGGGGGAGTCCATCGAAAAATTAACGTAGCTATCCTCCCCAGCCAATTGGCTCGCCAATCTCGTCCCCGACGGGATGAGGGAACCACTCGACGGTTTAAGGAGGCTTAAGCCGTGCGGAAGGATCTTCGTCCGAACCCATCGAGTTACTTTGCTCATGATGGGCAGGATAGGAAATCAGGTAACCGGCGGGTAGATCGGTTTATATCACAACCCGTGGCGTAAGCGAGGGACAGCACTGGCAACCAAGCATCCATCCCAGGTCTCACAGCACGCCCTTCGTGCCTCAGGGACGTGCCACGCGGCGACTGAGGTATTCCCAACAAGAGCTACGTGCACTCGCGACGCTGTCCCTCGCTAACGCCACGGGTTGTGATGGGGGGACGCTGCGCGTCTCCTACGGTTAAACCAATTTCCAAGCTTGGATCAGCTGTTCGGCACCGGGGGTGAGGCGGCGGAGTTTGTCGGCGATGGCAGCCTTTTCCGTTTTCGAAGACTTTTCCGCTTTGCGTTGGAGAAGCGCCAGTTTCTTACCGCGGTTGCGTCGACGTCGGAGTTCGCGTTGTCGTTCTGTTCCTGCCATAATCCTGCCTGAAATTGTTTCTAGAAATAATACTTTTGGATGTCTCTGCCCGGTGCCGCTATCCCCGCTTCGCGTCAGAAGGTAGTCTTACGGCTGCCGAGTTTTTCGACCCAATTGGGCCGCTGGAAGGGGGAGAAGGTATCCGGAATCATGAATTTCGTCAATGTTTCTGACCGATGAGAGCCTCTTGCCTTGGACAGACGCTCAAAATTTGGCAAGATGTTGGGGCAATCCGGGAAACACTCCTCTCGCGCAAGCCACCGATTTAGATTAACTCCCACCAAAATAGCCTTTCATCTCCATGACCAACACGACCGCGATCGTTCTTGCTGCTGGTAAGGGGACCAGGATGAAAAGCGACCTCCCCAAGGTCCTTTTCCCAGTTCTGGGACGCCCGATGATTCACTGGGTACTCGATGCACTCGAAAAAGCTGGCATCGAAAGGAAAATCGTCGTCGTGGGGTACCGCGACGACCTCGTCCGGAAGGAACTCGCCTCCCGCTCCGGTGTCGAGTTCGCCCTCCAGACCGAACAACTCGGAACCGGGCACGCCGTTCAAATGTGCCGGCCTCTCCTAACTCAGTCCAACTCCGATTCGGTTTTAATCGTCGCCGGAGACTCCCCACTCATCCAAGCCGACTCGGTCAAGCGAGTCCTGCAGGAGTTCCAATCGGGGAACTGGGATTGCCTCCTCGGCACCCTTCTAAAGGACAACCCGTTCGGGCTCGGCCGCATCGTCCGGGACGTTGCAGGAAACTTCCAGAGGATCGTCGAGGAAAAGGACGCGACGGACGAAATCAAAGCGGTTCGTGAAGTCAACATGAGCACTTACGCGTTCCGTCGCAAAGGCTTGCTCGAGGCGCTCGACAATCTCAAGAACAACAACGCCCAAGGGGAATACTACTTGACCGACTCTCCAGCCTATCTTCTCAGCCAAGGGAAGAGGGTTGAGGCGAAGCCGGTTCTTCAGAGCTGCGAAGCTCTCAGCATCAACACGATCGACGAGCTTGGAATGGTGGAGTCCAAAATGCGAGAGATGGGGTACCCATGCGCGAATTAAAGATCTTCAGTGGACGGGCAAACCCACAACTCGCTCGGGATATCTGCGCGTTCCTTCATCTAGAGCTCGGATCGGTTTCACTAGGCAAATATCCCGACGGTGAGAACTTCTGCAAGATCGAAGAGGATGTACGGGGGAGAGACGTCTACCTCGTTCAGCCGACCTCCCCGCCGGTCAACGATAACTTGATGGAGCTGCTCATCATGATCGACTCCTGCAAGCGTGCGAGCGCGGCGAGGATTACCGCTGTCATCCCCTATTACGGCTATGCGCGCCAGGACCGGAAGGATGAGGGGCGAACCCCGATCACCGCCAAACTGGTCGCCAACGTCATCACACGAGCCGGTGCCGACCGAGTTCTCACGATGGATCTCCACGCACCTCAAATCCAAGGTTTCTTCGACGTACCGGTCGACCATCTCTACGCAGCCCCCGTTCTGACCAGCTACTTCCAAAGCAAAAACTACGACAATGCTGACCTGGTGGTCGTCAGTCCCGACGAAGGAAGCATCAAACGGGCGATGGGACATTTCAAGCGGATCGGAGGGAAGCTAGCGATCGTCGATAAGGTGCGCGATAACGCGTTGCAGACCCGTCAGAAGAACATCATCGGAGGTCCCGTAGAAGGAAAGATCTGCTTGATGTTCGACGACATGATCAGCACCGCCGGCTCGATTTGCGGCGCGGCGCGCTTGGTTCACGAAGCGGGAGCGAAGGAGATTCATATCGCTGCAACGCACGGTGTTCTCTGCGATCCGGCGATCGAGAACTTGAGGAGTGCGCCGATCGATAGCTTGGTGATCACCAACACCATTCCCTTGCCACCCGAGAAACGACTGGACAACATGCACGTCCTAACCGTCGCCCCACTCCTTGCCGAAGCGATCCGCCGAATCCACTCGAACCGATCGATCAGCCAAATGTTCTCCAGTGAGGGCGAGGATCACCGATGATTACCAGCCAAAAGGTATACGCAATGCTAGGAAACGAATCCCTGTGGGAAGTCGCATCGCGTTGCCATCAACTCTTTGAAAAGTCAGGTATCCCTCATTCGATATGTGGCGGGGTTGCCGTCTGTTTGCACGGATACCAACGCAATACCATCGATGTCGATCTGATCATCCATTCAAAGGATTCCTCGGCCGTTAAAGAGTTGCTTCTGTCCGAATCGTTTCGATGGCAGGATGAATCGAAAGAGTTCCTAAGCCCTAGCGGTATTCCGGTTCAATTCCTTGTCGCTGGTGAAAGAGCGGGCAAGGATTCGGAGGTTAAGATCCCCGACCCGGTTGGTGAGTCGAATGTAGAAGAGCTCGAAGGTTTGTCGGTCGTTCGGCTCTCGCGATTGATCGAAATGAAGCTTGCTAGTGGTATGGGGAGTTTGAGGCGGACGCACAAGGACTTCGCCGACGTCGTTGAGCTTATCGCCGTTCGACAATTGGACAGTTCGTTTGCAAGATATCTGCACAAGTCCCTACGTTCGACCTTCCGCGATCTGGTGCATCGTGCTAACGAGGGGGGATAAATACAAAGCTCCAACGCTATGAAGCGTTTTACCCTGGGGAAAATGGGCGTTTCCTCACCGTGGCCCGGGCGTCTTGCCCGGAGTTGCGAAGGCTGCTCCGGGCGAGACGCCCGGGCCACGAACAAAAATGCTTCACAGCGCTGAGCGGTAGGGCGCAAGCCTAGGCTGTCAGAAAGTTGGTGTTGTGGCGATTTAGGTTTGCGCAGTTTTGTTTTCTAATTCGATTCTTGTCCGACCGGGGCTTGTCCCCGTCGGACACCGCTTTGGTGCCCTAGCAGGCGTCCCCCCAAGCGCGCTCCGCCGCGCAGCGGCGGAGGAAGGACTCGGTCATTGTTTCTAACACTTCTACCCCTCACCCCCGGCCCCTCTCCCCGAAGCGGGGC
>CAYMXM010000299.1:0-6400 GCA_964394065.1 uncultured Pirellula sp.
CCAGCCCTTCTCCCCCAAAGGGGGCGAAGGGAGCCGAAATCTTAAGTGCAACGCTATCCCTCGCTAACGCGTCGGGTTGTGATGGGGCTATGCTCTTCCCAAAGTCTAAAGCCCAAAGTCCATAGCCTTCTCCTGGAGGCGTTGTTTAACGGAATGAATTCCGTTCTACAACTATGCGTTTATTGATGATTCGGCTCTCTCCTATCTGTTGGCATTGCAGCCAGAGAGTCTTCCCAATCAGCTCTTGCCCATTCGGAAAGACGAATACCTGCTGGTCTCGGTCTCTTAAGTTAGTCACCTGGGTTCGCTTTCTCTTCCGATCCGGCGCCGTTAGATAGCAATCGAAGCTGAAGATCTCCTCGCTTCGGTTGATCGCCTCCATGTGGACGATCAAGTTTTCCTTCTTATCGATTTCGCAGGTGAGCTCGAATTTCACTTCGTCGTTCCCGACCGTCACGTTCTCTTCGATTGCGAATGTCGTTTTTCCTTCTGGTGAGTCGATCTCCACCATCAGCTTCACGGGAGCAGGCCCATCGTCCGCATAGGAATCGACTTGAACAGGAATCTGGACCGTTCCCGTAGAGTCTTGACCGATATGGAACGAGATGGGATCGCTTTTCTCGACCAACACATTCGACTCCCCCTGGATCGTCCCATGGATCGAAAAGGGAAACGGGTTCGAGAGTTCAACGGTCAATTGCTCTCCATCTCCAAGCCGAATGGAAAGAGGGGTTTTTGCGAGCTTCATTCCCATTCGCCAGCGGGCGGCATGGAGGTCCACTCCGTCGACGATCACTGGCCAGCGTTCTTTACGAAACGATTGCTCTTCTCCGTGTTGGGTTTGTGTCGATTCCACGGGAAGGGATCTACCCCAAACATCGCGAACCGAAATTTCATGGCCGAGATACATCGTCGCGTCGATCGATTTGTCTCCCCAGAGCAACAACTGAGCTTTGCCATCCCGCTCTAGCAGCATGTTCTTTCCCAGTTGCGAGGGGTCGAGGGGACCGATCGCGCTTGCGCCAGTCAAGAGTTCGGCTAGGGAGCGAAACGGAAGGAATAGTTTTTGGGGAATCCCGTCGGAGTCGAGCAAATCGCTTCCATCCGACATCGGATTCGATACCCAGCCTAGATAGTTTCCTTGAAGCTCGGGATCAACCAATAGTAGCATCCGCTCCGTCAAATCGTCGATGCGCGTTTCCAGAGAGTAGCGTTCGGAAGAGATCGGAGTCATGGAAAACCATTCCATCCCCCTCGGCTCAAACCTATTCCTAGCGAGAAGGAGATGGCGTTTCGTTTCCGAAGCGGTCATCTCGGTTGGGGAGTAAAGTTGCCACCCCTTTAGTTTGTTTTGAATCGGAGGCTCCGCGCTCGGGGCGGTTGAACCTCGAACATGCAAATTGTTTTTCTGTTGACGAAGAACTCGCAGGATCTCTTCGATGGCATTTTGGTAGCCGGGGGAGTTCGCGATTTCCGTTTCCTCATCCCAACCGATTTGAATCGTTCTGAGCCGTGTACTGATAGATTGCAACAACAGTTCCAACGAGCCCGTTGCTCGGACTAATTTCCCATCCGCTGGAATAGACGTCGGAGAAGGAGCTGTCGAAACAAAGGAGGGGGAGAGGGACCCGATCGAGGGGGAGAGAACCCCGACGACTTCGATTCCCGCCCCTTGAAACTGATCGATCCGTTCCAATAGGAGAGAGGTCGAATTCATCGTTGACGTATCGTCTTGGATCGGAAGTTTGACGCTTCCGACACGCATGGCCAGAAGAAGTGAAATCAGCGACTCGGTCTTTTCATCCTCAGGTGCAGCATCTGGTTCGGGTTGAAGGGAAATCCCGATCTTCGAGTTCAAACGAGAGGAATCGCTGGCAGGTAGGACGATGAAGGGTTCGGCTGTTCGAAGCCCGACGGCCTCAGCGGTTGTCAACCGAACCCCCATCTCGTAGTAACCTGGTTCCAGGTTATCGAAAGTCCACGAGTCAATCGCCGTTCGCAATCTCGGTTGGAGTGGAGATGTTGTGGAAACGAGCGAACGTCGCCATTCTTGGATGAGGTTTTGATCGTGATCGGTGAGTTTCACTTCGAGTTGGCTATCCCGATTTCCTAGCCCCGAAGATCGACTGGTGACGGTGACAGATTCCCCTTGTTGGTAGATTCGAAGGTTCCGGTCGAACTCCAAAATCATGCGAGGGGAACGGGTCAACCTTACCAAGTCGAACCCGATTTTTCCCTTTGCGCCCCGTTGGGTTCGTGGAACGACCGATAGACGAATCTGCGCAAAAGCGGCATCGAGTTCTGCCGAGTGCTCGTCGGACCGAGACAGTCGTTGCCAGTTTTTCGTCGGTAGGGTCTCTTGCGTGGAATAGTTCCCGACGAGTTCTTTCCGATCGTTGAACAACTGGAGCGAGGCGGACGCGTTGTAGTCTTTGCCGTTACCTTCGGATTTGACGAGAAAGCTCAAACCATAAACGAATCCAGGTTCGATCGCGATGAATGGGGAGATGGCTTCTGCGGCACCTCCGTCCAGCTGAAATTCCAGGTAAGGGTTTAAAACGACCTTCTCGATAAAGCGATCCACGCTTGCGGGGGCCGATTCAGGGGTGACCGTCCAGGGAAGACGACGTTGCTGCCAGGCGATCGTCCATTGTGCGATGGTTCTACGGACTTGTTCGATTTCGGCTAATTCGGCTGGATTGGTCGTTTTCTTCGTGATTCGGATCGGATTGTATTTGGGAAAGCCCAATCCCGTTCGGCGAGTCCAACCGTCGGGCCAACCGACCAACCGAGCATCCTCTTCCGTTCCGAAATTCCATTCCCGCAGGAGTTCGGGAGGATTCGCGAGGGCTTGAGTCGTGGACGTAGAGGTTAGGAGGGCTACAATGCCGAACCAACTGGCTTGCCGCCAGAGGGGAGAGCAGGACCGCGTCCGAGCACCTCGGCGCGGCCTATGTCGAACGATCCGATTTTGCGATAAACGAGGTTTCATTTTGCCAGGACTACGCGTTGGTGTGCAACTCGCAGGGTTTAGGTTACCGCTGAAGCAAGCGCTTCACGCAGCCGCTCGGTTGGGGGTGGACGGAATCGAGATCGATGCACGGCATGGATTGAGACCTTCCGAAGTTGTCGGCACGGCGCTTCGTCAAATCCGCAAATTGCTAGAAGATCTCAATTTGCGTGTTGTGTCAGTTAGTTATCCGACGCGGCGTGGATACGAATGCGAGGAGGAACTCGATCGTAGGATTGCCGGGACGAAGGAAGCGATGCGATTGGCGTACGACTTGGGTGCCAACGTCGTGGTCAACCACTGCGGCACCATCGAGAGTCTTGACGAGGAAGGGAACAATCCGGTTTTGCGAAGCGTTTTGGCGGACCTTGGAGTCTACAGCCAAAGGATCGGAGCGTTTCTCGCATGCGAGACAGGGGCAGAACCTTTGGAAATGCTAGGGGGATTCATCGATTCTCTCCCCGAAGGATCCATCGGGATCACCTTGAACCCTGGGAACCTGTTCGTCAACGGGTTTGACCTATCTGCGTTGCCTCGATTCGCCAAGCATGTGATGCTCGTCCATGCCAAAGATGGCGTCCCCGATCGATCGCGAGGACGGGGAACCGAGGTGGAACTCGGACGTGGCATGGCTGAGTTCCCCGAGATCGCAGGGGTCTTGGAGGAACAACGCTTCCAGGGGTACTACGTCGTCGAGAGAGACAACCCGAGAAACCCCCTCGCGGAAATTGGGGCATCGGTTGAGTTTCTGAAGAATATGTAGGAGGGGGGGCCGAAAATCACAACCCGTGGCGTAAGCGAGGGACAGCGCTGGCAACCAGGTATCCATCCCAGGTCTCACAGCACGCCCTTCGTGCCTCAGGGACGTGCCACCCAACGCCAGAGATATTCCCGACAAGGTCTACGTTCACTCGCGACGCGATCCCTCGCTTACGCCACGGGTTGTGATTTCCGGGCAGCGCATTGCTATAATCGACTCAGCGAGAACGCACTTCTGCTCGCTTTCAAACGTGATGAAAACCTAAGGAACCCAAAATCATGAAACTCAAAATTGCCACGATCGGGGGGGCGTTTGTTCTAGGAGGGATGGGACTACTTCTTCAGTTTGAATCACGCCAAGTTCAGGCCCAGGAACCGCCGGCCAAGGAAACCCCCGACCCGAAGATCGCTGAGTTTGCTGACTACCTTAGCAATAGCAAACTTACCGGTGTCTTCACCGTCGACGGTCGGCCGTTGGACAAGCTGCAGAACGAAACATATGAAATCAAGTCGGCGAAGAAACTGGATGGATACGATCACCTGTGGGAGATCGTCACCCGGATCAAATACGGGAACAAGGATATCGAACTCCCTGTGGAAATCGACATTCAATGGATCGGCCGCACGCCGGTCATGGTTATGGAAGGCGCGACGATCCCCGGGCTCGGAACCTTCTCCGCACGCGTTGTCTTCCACGATCGAAAATATGCGGGTACCTGGAAGCATGGCGACCGAGGAGGGCATCTTTTCGGAAGAGTGGAGAAGATGGAAAAAGAGAAGGTTGAGTAACGTGGTTGGTATGGGCGTCCCTACCTCAAACTGTAGTTTGTATACGCCCCTTGGTGACCGAACTGGCGATACCAAGTTTTTGATGGAGAGGATCCAAACCAACCGTAGGAGTAAGGAGCAACCGGTCGAACAACCTCGGGGGCCCAAGTGCGGGGCTGGGCTGTCCCTTTTCGTACCGGGGGACGACTCAATGTTTCGTAGTGAATGTTAGAGGTCCCCCACATCCCATCGCGCTGAGCTGCTGTGGGCATTTGCCCCAGAGAGGAGGCTTGGGAACTCAGGAGGGAGAGGATTAACGCGACGAGCGAAAGCTTGTTGAAAAGGTTGCAGTGGGGCATTTCGTTCTATTCCTGAGAATTGGAGCCATAGGAAAAAGGGCTGGCCTCGTTTACTTCATCGGAGCAGTCATGAAGGTAGGTGAAACGGAAGAAACGAAATTCCAGATAGGAGGGTAGCGTCCGAAGACGGTTCGTTTTCTGGAGCAGGGGATGCGAAGCATCCAGTATCCTCTCGGATTTCCCTCTGCGATTCTCTGCGCCCCCTGCGGTTAAAAAGGAAAAAATCCGAGCACTCAAAACTCCGTGCCAACACCAACTTCTTGACCGCCCAGACTTGTGCTACGGGGCCTTCTCCTAGAAGCGTTAGTTAACGGAATGAATTCCGTTCTACGATTTGGGCACGAAATACTTCGTCGTCGATGTTTCGGCCACTGATTACGAGGACGATGTCTCCTTCCCCTTGGATACTTTCCTGCCTAAACAACGCAGCGGCGACACTGATAGCTCCGGAGGGCTCGGTTCGAAGCCCATGGTTTTCATAGAGCCATCCCATCGCCGTTCTGATTTCCTGATCGGAGGCAACGGTGGAGTCGTTGACGAGTCGATGAAGGATCGGCCAATTGTTGACACCGACACAATAGGAAAGGAGACCATCGCAAATGCTCTTTGGACGATCGATTCTCGTTCGTTCGCCAGCTTTTAAGGAGCGTTGAAAATCGTCCGCTAGCTCCGGTTCGACCCCTACGATCGTTGCAGATGGAAAAGCCTCCCGGATTGCAATCGCATGTCCTGCGAGTAGCCCACCTCCGCTAATCGGACAGAAGAAATTCGAGACGGCACGATTCATTTCCTTCAACGCTCGGGCGATCTCCAGGCCACCGACACCGTTTCCAGCGATGACGTGGAGATCGTCGTAGGGGGAGGCTTGTACGGCATTCTCTTCTTCCGCGATTTGCCGGGCCATCTTCTCCCTTGCGCCGGTTATATGGTCGGTCGCAATCTCATAGGTTCGAATTTCAGCACCATAGGAGCGAGTCCTCTCGAACTTGATCTTCGGTGCGGTATCCGGCATGACGATGATCACTTTTTTTCCATATTGCGCACCAGCAAAGGCGATCCCTGACGCGAAGTTTCCCGAGGAATGAGCCGCCACCGGTCGGTCTCCAATCTCTTCGGCATGGTTGGCCATCCAGTTCAAAGCACCGAGAACTTTGAAAGAGCCGACCGGCGTCCAACCGTAGTCCTTGATCCAGACTCGACGATTCGGTGGGAGTTGAAGCTCCTTTTCCAACGCATAGGAACGGATCAGGGGAGTTGCTTCGATGAAGCGACTGGTGATCGAACTGGCCTTTTGTAGATCGGTGATATCGAGGCTGAGAGACATGTGGGTTCTGTTGTTAAGTGAATAGTGAATGTTGTGGCCTGGGCTTCTCGCCCGGAAAGTGTTGTCGGTTTGCAAGTGTCAGAGTATGTTACAGTCCGCGAACAGTGAATGGTATTGGCTATCCAATATCCGCTCCCCTCGCCCCTTTTAGGGGAGAGGGGCTGGGGGTGAGGGGTTGAA
>CAYMXM010000300.1:0-6368 GCA_964394065.1 uncultured Pirellula sp.
CCTCGCTTACGCCACGGGTTGTGATTTTCGGGCCTCGCTTACGCGTCGGCTAAACCACCCAAACACTTTATATTCGCGCCGATGCGTCGGACAGCGAGAGGCTCTCGGTCCCAACGGGGCACTTGAGCAGCCCTGAGGTAGAGACCGGCTCACAGCGCTGACGGCGGCTTTGAATAGAAGCGTTGTTTAACGGAATGAATTCCGTTCTACGACTTTGGTCGATGTTGGTGTAAACTGGGGGTCTCCCCCTAGCATCTCATCCCATTCCAAAAAACGTACATGACTTCCAAACCTTCGATCCTCGAACATACGATCGAATCCCTTGCGTCTTGGCTCGCGGCGCGAGGACATCCTAAATATCGGGCCAAACAGATCTTGGTCTGGGTTTATCAAAAGCGTGCGTCGAACTTTTCGGATATGACCGACCTCCCCAAGGGGTTGCGAGCCGAACTCGAAGAAGCTTTCGATTTCTTCCGATCCACCACGGTGGCGACGCAAGACTCCGAGGATGGAACGCAAAAGTTACTTCTACAATTGGCCGACGGTGGACGGATCGAATGCGTTCTCCTTCGGGATGGGCCGCGACGTTCGATCTGTGTTAGCAGCCAAGTCGGTTGTGCGATGGGATGTGTCTTCTGTGCAAGCGGTCTTGATGGGGTCGATCGAAACTTGACGCGCGGTGAGATCCTTGAGCAGATGCTGAAACTACAACGATTGTTACCACCAGACGAGCGTCTCAGTCACATCGTCATGATGGGAATGGGGGAACCACTCGCCAATTTACCACGCGTATTGGAGGCCCTGGGAGTGGCTAAGGATTCCGAGTTGGGGCTCGGGATCAGTCCGCGACGGATCACCATCAGCACCGTCGGGCTTCCACCTGCCATCGATAAACTCGCCGAAGATTGTTCCCCCTATCATTTGGCGATCAGTTTGCATGCGCCGAACGATGAGTTGCGAAATCGTTTGGTTCCGGTCAACGACAAAATCGGTATCGAGAAGATTCTCGATGCTGCCGACCGTTACTTCGATGCAACCGGGCGAAGGCTGACCTTTGAGTATGTGCTGTTGAAAGATATCAACGATACGCGCGAGTGCGCCATGCAGCTCGTGCAGTTGCTCCGTCGCCGCAATGCGATGCTCAACGTGATCCCCTACAACCCCGTCCCCGGTTTGCCCTACGAAACTCCTACGCCAGACGCAATTCACGAATTTCGAAGAACCCTCGTCGATGCAGGGATCAACGTGATGTTTCGGCAGCGGAAAGGAGAGGACATCCAAGCTGCCTGCGGACAACTCCGTCGGCTGCGGGAGAAAGAGCCGGCGATTGTTGCTATACAAGGAGGAGAATAGGGGGCAACATCAATCATGAGCTCAGAGAGGGTGGGGGGGAATAGACCACGAATCAAGCGAATCAGGCTTGAGGGGTGAGGCTTGAGACTTGAGGAAGAGGGGACTTCCTCAAAATCACAACCCGTGGCGTAAGCGAGGGATAGCACTGAAAACCAGGTGTCCCATGCAATGCATCAACACCCCCTTCGTGCCTCAGGACTTGTCACCCAGCGCCCGAGACATTCCCGGCGACGGGCCAAGTGCCCTCGCGACGCTGTCCCTCGCTAACGCCACGGGTTGTGATGGTGGGACGCTTCGCGTCCTTCCCCTAAGGAGAGCGGATAACTTGTAAGTCACGTTCCTCCTAAAGCCTAAAGTCCAAAGCCCAAAGTCTTCCTCACCAGGACCTTCCAATCGTGTCGAGCTTTCTTACTTCGCCAGGTTACTTGCTCGAGATCGCGCGAGATGCGATGGCGTGTCGGTTTGAAGTTCTCCTCCTCCCGGGCAAACCAACCAACGGACCTGAATTCGCTTGTCAGGCACTCGATACGATCACCTACCTCGAAGATGTCTGGAGCGTCTATCGACACACCAGTGAGCTGAGCCGGATCAACGAACGGGCAATTGAGGGAGCGATGCAGATCTCCCAATCGACGCAGGAACTTCTCGCTCTCTCCCTAGAGGTACATCGGCGAACCGAAGGAGCGTTCGATATCACTTCGAATCGACTCTCCCAGATTTGGGGATTCTTTCGGCGACAAGGGAAGATGCCTAGCGAAGGAGAGATCGAGGAAGCGATGCGCGAAATTGGTTCTCAACACATCTTACTGAATCGATTGGAGAAGACGGTTCGGTTTCAGAAGCGAGTCGAGTTAAACCCTGGGGGGATCGGCAAGGGATTGGCGATCGACATGGCTTCGATAGATCTCGACGCCAACGGCGTTACCAACTATGCAATCCACGGTGGCAAGAGCAGCATTCGGTGTCGAGGGAATCAAGTACTAGACGGAACGAACGAAGGATGGTCGATTGCGGTTCGTCACCCCGAACAGACCGAACGAGTTCTGGGGCATTTGCGATTGCGAGAGCAGTCCCTTGGTACGAGTGGACCTGCGAACCAGTTCTTTTACTTTCAGGGAAAAAGGTTTGGACACATCATCGATCCTCGAACCGGTTGGCCTGCGGAGGGAATGCTGAGTGTTACCGTGATGCATCCTCAAGCAGGATGGGCAGATGCGCTTGCAACCGGTCTCTATGTCATGGGGATTGATCGCGCGATAGCGTACTGCGAGGAGAATCGGGATACAGCGATGTTGGCGATTCTTCCTGGAGATCGGAGAGGGCAAGTCGAGATCGTCACGTGCAACATGCAGCCTGAGCAGTGGACTCCCCTTTGAATTGTTTTTCTAAAGTAGTTGCTTGTACCTCGAATCAGGGTGTAGGATTAAAGGTTGAACCGCCCGCACTCATCCTTCCTTCTCCTAGGAGTACTAACGTGATTCGATACTGCTGCGATCGGTGCAAACGAGATATCGATCCCGATTGCGACCTCCGGTACACCGTAACGATCGAGATTGAAGCGGGGCTCGATTGCGATGACCGAGAGTTGGTCGACGATCCAGATCATCTTGATGAGCTGCAAGACATGTTGGAGTCTGTCGACGATATCTGTGCTTCCGTTTTTAGCGATGAGATCTACCAGCGCAAGCAGTTCGATCTCTGCAAGGATTGTTTCCGCCAATACATCAAGAACCCTCTCGCGAAAGAGAACTCTGGAACTTTGGGTTTCAGCAAGAATTGACTGACCGATTAACCCGCGATGCGGTTGCGATTTGGAACGCTGGCGTCGATGCCGTTCGAGGAGATTCGCTCGTTGAACGGAGTTTGGCGATCGTCAGGAACAAGCTCTGCATCTCCGATCTTGCCCAGTCCGAACTAACCCAGTGCGACCTAACGAAAGTCGACCGCCTCCTTGTTCTAGGAGGTGGAAAAGCGGCCGCTGGCATGGCCGACGGCCTGGAACGATTCTGGTCCCAGCATGCACCTCAACGCATTCGTCTCGAAGGTTGGCTTCACGCTCCCCAAGGGAGCTTCGACGAGTCCCCTCAAGCATCGAGCCGTCGCCGCATCCACCTCTATGCCGCCCGAGAAGCGGGGAGCAATGAGCCCTCGGCTCGTGGAGTCGAAGGGACCGAGAAGATGCTTAGGCTTGCTCAAGAAGCGGACTCGCGAACGCTGGTCCTTTGTTTGATCTCGGGAGGGGCAAGCGCATTGCTCCCTGCTCCTTTGCCTGGAATAACCCTCGAAGACAAACTCGCCGTCACACGTCACCTCAGCAGTCGGGGAGTGAACATCGAAGAGCTCAACGAAGTGCGACGTTGCTTGAGTCGCATCAAGGGAGGAGGGTTGGCGAGAGCCGCGTCTCGGGCGCAACGGGTTGTTACACTTGTTCTCTCTGATGTGCTTGGAGATCCCTTGCATTTGATCGGGTCTGGACCGACGATTCTCGAACCTCCCCCAGACGCTGCGCTTGCATTGCGATTGCTCGAGCGGTGGGATCCCGAGAAAAGCCTTCCTGTGTCGGTTTGGAATTCGTTGGCTCAGCAGGTGGACGCCACTGAAAAGCTCGCGGTTGAAAAGCAATGTCCGGTGGAGACCTTTGTCCTGGCCAACAATGCGACTGCGGTGGATGCAGCGGGGACCCAAGGGGTCGAGTTCGGGTATGCATACTGGATGGAGTCGAGTCGATCGAGTGAAGGAGATGTGTCGGTCGTCGCGGAGAAGTTGATGCGTGGGTTGATCCATGCCTGGGAGGAGGGACAGCCCGATTGTCTCATCAGCGGAGGGGAGCCCACGGTCGTTCTACCACCGGCGGAGAAACGGGGGCTAGGTGGAAGGAATCAACAGCTTGCCCTCACCTTGTTATCGATGTTGCAGCAACATCCCAACGAGTCGATTCGCAGATGCCGCGGGATATCGATCGTAATTGGTGGAACCGATGGAGAAGATGGCCCGACCCATGCTGCGGGGGCGATCGTCAACGAAGAGATCATGGCGAGAGCCGTTTCGTTGCAGCTCGATCCATCGAAGTATCTTGATCGCTGCGATGCCTATCGATTCTTCGAACAAGCAGGAGGTCTATTAATCTCCGGCCCAACGGGAACCAACGTCTGCGACCTTCGAGTAATCTTAGTACGCCCCCCAATGTAGAACGGAATTCATTCCGTTAAACAACGCCTCCAGCTCCTCCCCCCAACGAACGCCGTGGAGGCACCCACCTCAGGGCCGCCGAAGCCCCCGCGGGTAGCGAGAGGCGCCGTCAAGGGCTACGTTCACTCGCGACGCTATCCCTCGCTTACGCCACGGGTTGTGATGGAGGGACGCTTCGCATCCCTTCCTTACCATCGGTGCGTCAGGCCACCCCAGGCCCTGTCCCTCTGCGCTACCATGCGCTCTCTGCGGTTCATTGAAATCAACCGCCGTAGACGCGGAGAAGAGAAATCTGAAACGGGTGAAATTGCCAGTTCAGCGCTGGTGGGAGGCTTGCGCGGGCCCTGAGGTGGATATCTCCAAGGCGTTCATTGGGGGGAGGAGTTGGAGGCGGCGGTTAACGGAATGAATTCCGTTCTACATTGGGGGCATAATGGTTAGAATATCCCAGACACCCCGCGCTGAGTCTCTCCCCCTTTTCCCGCCGATAGGACCGTTATGAAGAGCCGACTTTTTGCTTGCTTGCTCGCGTTTGCTGTTTCGACGCACGCGATCGCGGATATTCCTTGGTCCAATTGGCGAGGGCCCAACGGAAACGGGGTCGCTGCTAAAGGAAATTACCCGACGAAATGGTCTGAGCAAGAGAACATCCTTTGGAAGCTTCCCCTCCCGGGGCGAGGAGCCTCCACACCAATCGTCGTCGGGGATGAATTGGTTTTCACCCTCGGTGTCGGTGAAGTCAACACGGTTTGGGCCTATGGGTTGGACGGCAAAAAGCGATGGGAGCGAACCTTTGGAGCGGTCGTTGCAGGGAAGCATGCCAAGGCGAGTGAAGCGAATTCATCTCCGGTCACCGACGGTGAACATATCTACGTCTATTTCAAAAGTGGAGATCTCGCCTGTCTCGATCTGAAGGGAGAAGTCGTCTGGAAGACCAATCTTCAAGAGCGGTACGGCAAGGACACCCTTTGGTGGGATCTTGGCACCTCTCCCATTTTGACCTCCAAGGGGCTCGTGATCGCTGTCATGCATTCAGGGCCAAGCTTCCTGGTCGCGCTCGACAAGTCGAACGGGGAGGAACTCTGGAAATCAGCGCGCGACTTGAACGTCAATCAAGAGTCCAATCAGTCGTACACGACTCCGACGGTTGTCGACGATCAAATCTTAACCCTCGGTGCGGACCATATTACATCTCACCGAGTGGAGGATGGAGAGTTCCTTTGGAAGGTGGGTGGGCTCAACCCGAAGAATGATGGTTACTTCCGAAGCATCTCTTCTCCCGTGGTCATCGACGACCTCGTGATTTGCCCGTATGCTCGTGGAAGTTCGATGACAGCAGTTCGCTACGATACGAGCATTGCGTCCGAATCGGAACGGGTTGCATGGCAGGTTTCCTTCGGGAGCGACGTCCCGACTCCGATTGGACTTGATAGCAAGATCTACAATTTGAGTGACAAAGGTGTGGTTACCTGCATATTGGCCAAGGATGGATCGACCGTCTGGGATGAACAACTCCCACGACATCGCAAAACCTATAGTTCGTCACCGATCCTTGCAGGGGGGCATCTCTATTGCTTGCGAGAAGATGCAACCTGCTTCGTATTGGATGTCACCGGTGATAAGCCCAAGGTGGTAAGCGAAAACTCCCTCGACGGCAATGCAGTCGCTACCCCCGTCTTCGTCGGGAACAAAATCTACTTAAGAACCTTCGAAGCCCTTTATTGCATCGGGATGTAAATCGCGAAGTGCGAGGGGGGAGACGCGAAGCGTTTCCCCATCACAACCCGTGGCGTAAGCGAGGGACAGCGTCGCGAGTGCACGTAGCC
>CAYMXM010000301.1:0-6361 GCA_964394065.1 uncultured Pirellula sp.
CGCTTACGCCACGGGTTGTGATTTTCGGGCCTCGCTTACGCGTCGGCCAAACACCCCAGGCTTGCACCCTTACCGCTACTGTTGATTTTTCCCACGGAAAAATGCATCAATGAAACACTCAAACGCTTGTCAACACAAATGCCGACCAGTCTGAAAGGAATCGTGCGATTCGATGGTGCCTTGTCGGGCGAGGAGAACATGCGAATCGACAACGAGCTACTCGCATCGTTGGACGACGGGTCCCCGGCGACGTTGCGGATTTATCGTTGGTCGGAACCGACCCTTTCTCTCGGCCATTTCCAGAGCCCCGAGGAGATCGACGGAGGCGCTCCTTGGTCTACTCTTGCGAGGGTCATGCGGAGGACGGGCGGAGGGGCGATCGTGCATCACCACGAATGGACTTATAGTTTGGTTATCCCCAACGGTCCCGAATTGGGGTTGAAAGGACATAGTGAAGCAATCTATCGTGGGGTTCACCTAGCGATCGTTCAGGGATTGCGTGAACAAGGGTGGGAAGCTTCCCTTTCAGAGGAGTGTACCTGTACCTTGGCGAGAGCCGAGCGTGCAAAGGAACCATTTCTTTGCTATCTGCGTAGATCTCCCGTGGATGTTGTCGTGGGTGGGGATAAAATAGTTGGTAGTGCTCAGAGGCGAGGGAAGGGCGGTTTGCTCCAGCATGGGAGCTTGTTGCTGCGTGCTTCGAGGCACGCCCCTGAGCTCGTTGGAATCTTCGACCTTCCGCGAAACCTGTCGGCATCGCAAGGGTTAGATTCTGAAGGATTGTCCCCCGCAACGCCTCTATTTGCGTCCCCCAGCCAGCCCGTATGGGGAGGGGTTGCGGAGGAAAATTTGCAAAATGGTGTTGAATTGAAGAAAATTGCGGAATGGCTGGCGGAACGAGTTATCCTCGGAGTTAGCCCCGTTTTAGAATGTAATTGGGTAGTTTCCAAGTCGTGATGGATCCAGAAGGGAGCGAGAGAGAGCGGCGATGCAGATCATTCTGACAGTCCTTTCCGGCGCGCATGAAGGCAAGCAGATCCCGATCAAAGATGAGAAGTTCTTGATCGGGCGAAGTGATTCTTGTCAATTGCGGCCAAAGAGTGAGTCTATTAGTCGTAAGCACTGCGCGATTGTGCAGAAGGAGGGGCGTGTGCTCCTCGTCGACTTGAAGAGTCGCAACGGCACCTTTGTCAACGACAAGCAGTTGGTCCCCGAAAAGGCCAAGATACTTAAAACGGGGGACAAAATCCGCTGCGGTCAGTTGGTGTTCGAAATCACCATCGAGGTGGGAATTGCCAATTCCAAGCAGCCCGAGGTAGCGAACGTCAAAGAAGCTGCGGAACGAATGTCCGAGCAAGGTTTTGATTCGAAAGAAAGCTTCGATATCAGCTCCTGGCTTCTTGAGGCAGACCAAATCGATCGAACGGCTCCCGCTCCAACCCATACGGTAACGGAAGAAGAGACCAGGCAGTTCACGATGGAGGACACGACTCGCGTCGAGGCGACTCAAATTCAAGAGGAAGGTGAGAATGCCCCCGAAGAAGCCACGACTCGGCGCCCCGAGAAGAAGGCGCCGATGAAGTTGCCGAAGATGAACACGGGGCCGACGACGAAAACCACCAAGGACGCCGCCTCCGAAACGCTCAAGAAGTACTTTGGCGGTCGAGCCTAGCAAGGAAGTAAACCCAAGGATGACCACGGAAACTAGTATGCGGTTCCGCCAGCTTGATCGTATCGTTGAGATCAAGCCGGGGGAGCGGATCGAGGCAACTTTAAGCCTCAGCGGGGAGGAGGACTACCTTCGAGATCACTTCCCCCTCTTCAAAGTCATGCCCGGAGTGTTGATGCTGGAGGCCCTTTTTCAAGCCTCTTGCTGGTTGATTCGGGCGACCGACGAATTCGAACACTCCCTCCTCGTCCTGAGAGAAGCGAGGAACGTCAAGTTCGCAGACTTCATGGAGCCTGGCAACTCGTTGCAGATCACAGCGGAAATCGTCAAGAGTGACGATGCAACCGTTACGGTGAAGGCATCCGGGACGAAAGGAGAGGGAACCGCCGTCTCCGCTCGCTTAATCATCGGCAAGTCCCGGATGGTAGACCAAGACCCTAACTTGGCCCATTTGGATGTCTTCATGCGCGCTAGTATGAAGAAAGAACTAGAGAAGCTCTTGGCTGTGTAGTTGGCACTCGCGACTAAAAATGGCGATGCGTAAGCGAGGCCACGCAATCACAACCCGACGCGTTAGCGAGGGATAGCGTCGCGAGTGCACGTTGCCCTTGTCGGAGATACCCGGTCGTCGGGTGGCACGTCCCTGAGGCACGAAGGGCATGCTATGAAACCTGGGGTGGGATGCCTGGTTGCCAGCGCTGTCCCTCGCTTACGCCACGGGTTGTGATGGGGCGACGCTTCGCGTCCTCCCCCTTACCGCCGGAGCGTCAGGCCATCTCACTATCGTTTCGTCACGATGCTGACGGCGTATCCGAAGGGGGGCGTTTGCCAAAGAAACGATCCAGGGAAAAGGCGCCTCCTCCTGTGAAGATCAGGGCGACGTACGCGCAAAGAAAAGCGATTGCAAGTTCTTTCTTATTCCAAGGATCCTCCGCGTGAACGACGAACGCTGCGACGGCCATCGTAAAGGCGAGGGGGATTGCCACCAGCCGGGTACCCAGTCCCAGGATCAAGAGGATAGCACATCCTACCTCCGAACCGATAGCGGAGATGAGACTTAGTTGGCTTCCCATTCCCAGCGGATCGGGAAACTTATCTTTCAGCTCGCTAAAGGCCTGCAATTTCGGAATGCCATGAACGAGCATCAAACCACCGAAGGAGATCCTAAGGACCAACAAGCCAATCGAGTTCAAAACATTTTGTAAAGGCATCCAAGCAGCTCCAAAAGGGGAGTTGGCGTGAAAGTAGGTGGAAAGCTAAAGGAAACGTAGTTTAGGCGAATAAAGGGAGAAATGTTAGGGTGTGAAGCAGGATTGAGGGGTGAGGCTTGAGGAAGAAGAGGGAACCACGAATCGAACGAATCTTACGAATGAATGCGGAGCGATGTCAGATATTCGCTCCCTTCTGGAGAGGGGCTGAGGGCCTGATGTATCGGTGTTAATGGGGGGACGCGAAGCGTCCCTCCATCACAACCCGTGGCGTAAGCGAGGGACAGCGTCG
Organism: uncultured Pirellula sp.; assembly: GCA_964394065.1. Taxonomy (GTDB): domain Bacteria; phylum Planctomycetota; class Planctomycetia; order Pirellulales; family Pirellulaceae; genus JBKCUI01. The sequence continues at coordinate 3,170 of CAYMXM010000301.1, forward strand.
CGAGTGCACGTTGCCCTTGCCGGAGGGAGATGTCCGGTCGTCGGGTGGCACGTCCCTGAGGCACGAAGGGCGTGCTGCGAGATCTTGCATTGGAAGCCTGGTTGCCAGCGCTGTCCCTCGCTTACGCCACGGGTTGTGATTTTGTGACCTCGCTTACGCCACGGGTTGTGATTTTGTGACCTCGCTTACGCGTCGGTCAAACACCTTATATTCGCATCGATTTTGCATCTTGCTTCATTCCATCCAATCGATCGCGGATGGTTTGCTTCGCTACTTCCAAACTACTTGTGACGGGCTCGACCCCGAATAGATAGAACTTCACCTTGGGTTCTGTCCCCGACGGGCGAACAGCGATCGCATTTCCAGAGGGGGCATTCGAACCGGGCAACCCAAGGTCCAAGATGAGCATATTGCTCTTGGGGGCATCTAGAGGAACGATTGAGCCATCCGCTAGACGCGTCGTCAAGTTGCCGTAGTCTCTGACGGCGACGACAGGCAATCCGCCCATTGTTGCAGGTGGGTTCTCTCGCAGGGATTGGAGTAGTTTCTTCATGTTAGCCATCCCTTCGCTCCCCTCCATCTGAACGTTGATCAGATCTTCTTGATAGCATCCATGCGCGGCGAGGAGTTGTTCCAGTCGTTGGTGGATCGTCAGCCCCTTCGATTTGAGATCGGCCGCCAGTTGGGTCATCAATAAACAAGCGACTGCACCATCCTTGTCGCGTGCATACTGGCCGATAAGGTAGCCGTGCGATTCCTCGGTTCCGAACGCAAAGTCGTCCGGGCCGAGTTCGTCCATCAAACCGCCGATCCACTTGAACCCAACGTGAATGTTCCCTTCACATCGCGCTCCGTAGCCCTCCGTAATGCGTCGAATCAAATCGCTCGTGACCAAGGTCTTAATGACATAGGTTTTCGAGGTTAAAGTTCCCGCCTCTCGCATCTTCCCGAGAACGAAGTCGGTCAAAAGGGCTCCGATCTGATTGCCATTGATCGTTCCCCAGGGGGCGTTTGCATCGTTCGTCAAGGGTGCGGCGCATCCCATCCGATCGCAATCGGGATCGGTCGCCAAAATCAGGTCGGCCCCGATCTTTTTCGCCTCGACGATGATCGCATCAAAAACGGCGCTGTTCTCCGGATTGCTGACATGTCCCGGAACATTGGGGAAATCACCGTCGGGTTTTGCGTGCGGTTCATAAAGATGGACATCGTTGAATCCAGCCTTGGCGAGGAGGGGCAAAACAGCAAATCGTCCTACACCATGAAGTGACGAGTAGATCACCTTGACATCTCGGTTGCCGGGCCAAGCGTACTTCGAAGCTGCTTCGAGGAAAGCCTCGTCGATTTCTTGGGTGATGATGGAAACCTTTCCTTCTTTCAGCGCATCGGCGAAGGGGACGGTTTGGATCTGCTGAGCATTCATAACCCGGTCGATGATCGCCGAGTCGTGTGGCGGGAGGACTTGCCCGCCGGTGGACCAGTAGACCTTCACCGCATTGTCGCTCGGCGGATTGTGCGATGCGGTGACCATGATTCCACAACTGCAGTTTCTCGCACGAACGGCGAACGACAGTTGTGGCGTTGCCCGATAGTCGTCGAGGAGATAAACGTGAAAGCCGTTGGCGACCATGACCGAAGCACAGAGTTCAGCGAAATGCCGCGAGTTGTGGCGTGTGTCGTAAGCGATGGCGCAGGAGAGTGGCTTGGGGATATCGGGTTGACTCAAGATGTATTCCGCGAGCCCCTGGGCGCTTTCGCCAATGGTGCGATCGTTGATCGCGTTGGAACCAACGGGGTACATTCTCCCGCGTCTTCCACCGGTGCCAAACGGAATGATCGTCCAGAATGCATCGTCGAGCGCTTGCCACTTCTCGCCCCGTACATGCTCAAGAATGGTCGCGGCATAGTTTGTATACCGGCTCTCCGTCAGCCAACACTTAAGATTCTCGAGCGCGCCGGCACTGATTTTGCCTTGCTGTTGAGCGGATTCGAGTAGGGAGATGGCTTCGTTGGTAGAGCTGGACATAGTATTTTCAAATCGCTGTCTTGGGAGGAGGCAGGCGTTCTGCCGGAAAGGATGGTCCGAATGGAAAGGGGAGATTTTAAGGGGAATCGCCGAGCGATGGTAGCGGTGAGAAAACGTCGTGGCCCGGGGCCACGTAGGATGCTATGCATCCTTCTCCGATATCCCGTAGGGATTACAGCCATTAGCCGGCGGTAAGCGCAGCGCCACCGCCGGTCCAATAGACAGATTCGTAATCGATCCTGGAGGGATCGCAGAAGAGTGATCCGTTTTAGTTAAGAGCCGCCAACTTGGCCGATGTTTCTAGCTCTTCTACCCAGCTCGCATCTCGACGTCTTACCCGGCAAATTGCGTGTGCAACGCAACCCAATCTTTTTCCCATTTAGGAACAAGAGACTCAACGGGTGATACAGTACTAAAGCCGAGTCGTTCGTAACCACCATTCCCCATTGCAGAAAGATGCTGGTTATGAGCGGTATACCAACGATAAACAAAACTCGGACGAGGATCCCATTGGATTGGGTCAGTACGAGAAACATTCGCGGCGAGAAAGCGCTTTAGTAACCCTTGGTCTTGCCCGCTTTGCATGAACGGATAGCCTCCAACCTCAGAGAAGACATCGCGACGAAACGACCAAGCGGCATGAAACAGGGTTCCGTTTTTTTTCTTGTCGAAATGGGTTCTCTTATCGACATACACTTGGGTCGGTATCGTATACTGAGCGTTGGCGAGCCCTTTCGCAGCGGCCGACATGTGCCAGGGGAGGTAAATATCGTCATCGTCCCACGGGCAATAGACTTCGGTATCAGGGGATACCAAAGCTGCAGATGCGTTTCGCTTTTCCCCGAGCGTTCGAAATCGATGTTTTGTTGTAATTAGTTTCACCCCAGGAATGTTATCCAAAGCGTCGGGTCTGTATTGTCCTGCATCGTCCAAGACGATCATCTCTCGCAACTCACTTGGATAGTCCTGACGTAAGAACGATTCAATTGCTTCTTCGAGTGCTTCGGGGCGATTAAAAGTACAGCAGATGGCGGCGATTTTCATGGCTGACCTGACTTGGATAGTTTTCGAAAAAGCTGATACCACTGGTTGGCGATCGTGTCTCTGTTCGGTAAGCGTACGATGGGCGTTTCGGATTTTGGCTGCGCGATGGCGATTTGAGTTGT
>CAYMXM010000302.1:0-6356 GCA_964394065.1 uncultured Pirellula sp.
GCGCCCGTTTTATCCCACCCTACATTCGCATCAAAGCCCGCAGCGCGAAATCGGCTGGATTGGTGATTTGAACCACGGAATACACGGAACACACGGAAAAAAGGCTGAAGACTTAAGGATGAAGGCCTAAGGTCAGAGGAATGGTGCCTAATGAATTGGTGTTAAGGAACTGTCCCGAAATAACATCCCGTGTTTTCAGTCTTGGCGCGCGCCGCGTTTTATATCTCTGCTCCCCTCGCCCCGCTTCGGGGAGAGGGGCTGGGGGTGAGGGGTAGAAGTGAGATCTAACTAGACAATCGTTTACTAAGCCGCTGCCCCCTCATCCCCAGCCCTTCTCCCCCAAAAGGGGGCGAAGGGAGCCGAAATCTTAAGTGCGCCGCTACTATGCGCCCCTCCTCGATTCCGGGAATGCCCTTGATTCCTTATCATAGGTAACGCTCAAAACAAATTGGGCATTGGACCGAAGGACCCTAGCCACAGAGGAAGTGGATTCGTGACACAACCAACCGACCGCCAGAGCGCAACGCCGACCGACAATGCCAACCTTTTGGAATGGGTGGAGCAGATGGGAGCTCTTACCGAAGCGAAAGATATTTGTTGGTGCGATGGATCGGATCAGGAATGGCAACGAGTCACCGATTTGCTCGTCGAGAAAAAGACCTTCATCCGGCTAAATCCGGAGAAGCATCCGAATTCGTTTCTTGCCAGAAGCCACGAGTCTGACACCGCGCGGGTCGAGAACCGGACCTTTATCTGCTCCTTTCGTGAGGAGGACGCAGGACCGACGAACAACTGGCGCGATCCAACCGAGATGCACGAGTTGATGACCGAGAAGTTTCGTGGATCGATGCGTGGCCGAACGATGTACGTCGTTCCGTTTTGCATGGGACCACTCGATAGCCCCCTGGCCCTTATCGGCGTGCAATTGACCGATTCGGCCTATGTCGTCGCCAGCATGAAGATCATGTGCCATATGGGACGAAAGGTTCTCGATCGGCTCGCTGGCGACAAAGGGTTTATTCCCTGTATGCATTCGGTCGGCGTCCCCTTGGAGGATGGCCAAGAGGATGTTCCCTGGCCATGCAATGACGAGAAGTACATCGTCCACTTCCCGGAGACACGGGAGGTTTGGTCGTACGGGAGCGGGTACGGCGGAAATGCGTTGCTCGGCAAAAAGTGCGTAGCCCTTCGGATTGCAAGCGCGATCGCGCGCGATGAAGGTTGGTTGGCCGAGCATATGCTGATCATGGGATTGGAGTCCCCTAATGGTGCAAAAACCTATTTGACGGCAGCCTTCCCGAGCGCTTGCGGAAAAACCAACTTGGCGATGATCGTCCCTCCCGATCGCTATCGAGACGAAGGTTGGAAGACGACCCTCGTCGGTGACGATATCGCTTGGCTTTGGCCGGGGAAGACCGGGAAGCTTCATGCGATCAATCCAGAAACAGGGTTCTTTGGAGTCGCACCTGGAACCTCTTGGTCGTCAAATTCCGGTGCGATGTACGCGATGGAACGGAACACGATCTTCACCAACGTGGCGTTGACCGACGATGGTTGTGTATGGTGGGAAGGGCTGTCGGATCCACCTACTCATTTGATCGATTGGAAGGGAGAGGAATGGACTCCGGGTTGCGGGAGATTGGCTGCCCACCCCAACTCACGGTTTACCGCACCGGCGGGGCAATGCCCGAATATCGACCCCGGCTGGCAAGACCCCGACGGAGTTCCGATCGACGCGATCGTATTCGGGGGAAGGCGACCGACAACGATGCCCCTTATTTTTCAAGCGTTCGACTGGACGCATGGGATTTTCTTGGGTGCGACACAAGGCTCGGAAACGACTGCCGCTGCGACCGGGGCGGTGGGGACCGTTCGGCGAGACCCGATGGCGATGCTCCCGTTCTGTGGTTACAACATGGGGGACTACTTCGGACACTGGATCAACATGCGGAAAAAGATCCGGCAATTGCCGAGAATTTTTCACGTAAATTGGTTTCGGAAGGATTCCAACGGTAAATTCTTGTGGCCGGGATTCCGCGAGAACTTGCGGGTTCTTGAGTGGATCGTAAAACGTTGCCAAGGACGGGTGGCGGGTTACGAGACTCCGATCGGATGGATCCCCGACTGGAACGGTTTTAATACCGACGGTCTGGATGGGTTTGACCGAGAGCAGTTCGATGCAGCGATGTTGTTCCGGGAAGAAGAGTGGCTGGCGGAACTCACCAGCCAAACCGATTTGTTTTTTCGGCTCTACCATACCATGCCTAAAGAGTTGATGTGTCAGCGTGAGTTATTGATGGCAAGGTTGGTTTAGATCCCCTTTTCAATTAGAAATCAGGTGTAATGGTTACGGGTTCGAACAAGGATTTGGTGATTGTCGGCGGTGGCATCATCGGTTTATCGACGGCATACTACGCGCTGGAGCGAGGGTGGAACGTCACCATCGTCGATCGCATCAAGAGCGACGGGGACAATTGCTCGCAAGGTAACTCGGGCTTGGTCCTCCCAAGCCATTTCGTTCCTCTCGCAGCCCCCGGCGTGATGGGGCAAGCGCTTCGGTGCATCACCGATCCCGAAGCCCCATTCTCCCTCCGCCCCTCGCTGAGCCTTGATCTTCTCAAGTGGGGACTCCGTTTCTATCTCGCTTCGACGAAGGCGCAAGTCGATCAAGCCGCCCCGATCCTTCGGGACCTGAACCTCGCTTCACGCGAGTTGTTTCTTCAATGGAACGACGACGGAATCGAGAGTGGGTTGGTGCAGAAAGGTCTTCTGATGCATTGCCGAACGGAGCGGATGCTTGAAGAGGAAATCAAACTTGCCCAGCAAGCTCGAGGTCTTGGAGTTCCCGCCGAGGTTCTCTCTCCCAAGGAAACATCGGAACTCGATCCGAGCGTAACCCTCGATATCCTCGGAAGCGTTTACTACCCGAAGGATTGCCATTTGGATCCCGCGTTGCTCTGTCTTTCCCTGCAAAGAGAGATCGAAAAACGTGGCGGCAAATTTGCTTGGGGACACCATGCGACTGGGTGGAAGACTTCCGATACGAAAATCGTTGCATTGAAGACCCAGCAAGGGGAGTTTACCGCCGACGAGTTTGTAGTCTGTGGTGGAGTTTGGTCTGAATCGTTGGTGAAGGAATTGCAATTGCGCATTCCGATGCTCGCTGGCAAAGGATATTCGCTGACGTTACCACAACCGATCGAAGTCCCATCGGTTTGCTCGGTGCTATGCGAGTCGAAGGTCGCGGTCACTCCGATGGACGGGAAGCTACGATTCGGCGGTACGATGACCATCGGTCGTCCCGATCATGTGGTTGCACCGGAGAAGATCCAGGGAATCATCAGGAGCGTTGGCGAATACATGCCGCGGTTTGATGCGGGCCAGTTCGAAGGGATCGAACCTTGGATGGGATTGCGCCCCGTTTCCCCCGATGGCCTTCCCTATATCGGCAGGACCTCCAGTTGGAAGAATCTCACCGTAGCGACAGGCCACGCGATGATGGGATTAAGTCTCGGCCCCATCACGGGGAAACTGACCACGCAGATCATCGCAGGCGAACCAGTCGCCATGACCGGCGCCGAGCAGCTCTCGCCCGACCGCTACGCGGCGTAGCGGTGGCTTTAGACTTTGGGCTATGTGCTGCCATCGCTACGCGATTGAGAACCGGAGCCAATCCTGGAAACAGCTACACGCGGGCAATTATCTTCGGTGACAGTTTCTGTGAGGAACAACGCTGCGATCACTGGCTGTCGCCGAACACCCTACACGTCAGTCAGCGTGCACAAGCTCCACGCAGAGAGATGCAAAGACCTGATTCTCTATTCTCTTCTCCTCAATTTTAACAACGAGATTATATTCTGGGAATTTCTTCTGCAAAGCATTCGCTACACTTCCGGTACGCAAGTGTAACTCTTCAAGGGTAAGAAAAGTTCCGTTTGGTACCCTGTCGTCAATCAAAGTGAATACCTCCCCCAATGCCGGTTTAACCGAGGGTTCAACCTCACCGCGCCAGTGGCACCCCTCGATTTGAAAAGCCTTTTGCTTGGTTTTGTTAATCAATTTGAACCCATACGTCGACTCACGTCCTGGTATGGTCAACCCATCATCGCTGACGGCAACTCGGGGCTCCGTGCGGTTCCTTTTAAGCCTGTATGTACGCTCAAAAAACTGGTTTTCCAAAGACATTGGGTGTGAAGGTGGGTAGTACTCCCCCGACTCACGTTCCTCCGTGCGGACGCGCTCACCCGGTAGGCGGATCTTTTCATCAATGAAGTCAGAGACAAAAAGATCGTATGGGCTCGTCTTCGCATGTAACGCATCAACAAGTAGCCAGCACTCGTTCCTTTTGTTAATTTGTGAGTGATGTTTAAGTACGGTGGCGCGGAGTATAAGGGCACTATACTCTTTGTCCCCCGCCCGCGCCCACGTAGGATCTAGCAGTTCGCTCTTGAGGCTATAGATCACGTCGTATATCTCCCCATACGTGATTTCTCTCCCTGCAACCTCGCCTGTATACTTTTTCATCAGTTGTGCAGCTAGATTCGGGTACTTCTCGTGTATGCTTGTCGAGAGCCCAATACCAAACGCATCGATCTTAAGGGTTTCGTCGGTCTTGCTCTCATCAGTCTTGCTCGCATCGGCTTTAGGCCGGACCGTTTGAGTATCGACCATAAGGTTGAGTTGAACGTTTTTATCCCAGAGCTTCTGGTGTTGCTCTTCGGTGAAGCGTCCCCTGGGGTCTATGAGTTTTAGGAGCTTTAATTTCTCCTTGTGTACGCCTTCTTCGTCGGAGAGAAACTCTTCGACCGTGGCGTAGGTCCTATCCTTGGTGATTCTAAGTTGCTGGGCCAGACAAATACTTTGTAGAGCGGCCACAACGATGAATACCGAATAGAAAATGGGCCTCATTATTCTTCCTCCTCTAGAATTTCAACGGTGTCGCCATAATACGCCTGTATCTCCCACGGTCTGCCATTCACCCAACGCCCCTAAGCATTTTTTTGAATGAGACGCAGGGACGCAGAGAGAAGTTGGACTAAGAGAAGTTTAAATCTCCGCGACTCTGCGCCTCCGCGTCTCTGCGTTGAATTTAACTAACCGTTGAAAGCGTAGCAACAACCCGGGGTTCATCGAGTCCGATATTTGGAGACTCTTTAGCCTACCAAACAAGTCTCCGCCAAAAAGGGTGTGCCGGCCCGGAACGCTTGGAGATTGGTGATGGTGATGCGGGAGATTTCGCTGAGGGCCTCGACCGTTAGGAAGGCTTGATGGGCCGTCAGCAGGACGTTGGGGAAGGTCATCAATCTGGCGAGTTCATCGTCGAGCAGGATCTGTCCCGAAAGGTCTTCGAAAAAGACTCCCTCCTCTTCTTCGTACACGTCCAACGCCACCGCTCCGACTTGTCCACCTTTCAACGCTCGAATCAATGCCGCGGTATCGATCAGCTTTCCTCGACTGGTGTTGAGTATCACCACGCCTCGTTTCATCTTCGCCAACGTCGTATCGTTGATCATGTGTGCCGTCTGTTCGGTCAACGGTACATGCAATGAGACGATATCGCTCGTTTTAAGAACGGTCTCCAAATCGGTGTATTCGACTCCTCGCTCCATTCCCCATTCTCGCAAAGGGTACTCGTCGCACGCAACGACCGTCGCTCCGAAGCCCCGAAAGATCTCCGCCGTAGCACGTCCTATTTTTCCGGTTCCAACAATCCCCACTCTCTTTCCGACGATATCGAACCCGACCAACCCAGCCAGTGAGAAGTTCTGCTCCCGCACGCGGTTGTAAGCCCGATGAATCTTTCGATTCACCGCCAACAACAAAGCGATCGTATGTTCCGCAACCGCATGGGGAGAATAGGCGTGAACGCGAACGACTTGGATCCCCTGCTGTTTGGCTGCATGAAGGTCGACGTTGTTGAAACCAGCGCATCGCAAGGCAATCAAGCGAACTCCTGCTTGCTGCAATGCGAGGATCACCGACTCATCGCATCGATCGTTGACGAATATGCATACCGCGTCACAGCCGTTCGCAGCATAGGCCGTTTCTTTCGACAATCGAAAGTCGTAGAACTGCCAATCGAGCCCCGCTCCTTCGGATTGTGCCAACAAGTATTCTCGGTCATAAGGCTTCGTATCAAATACAGCGATTTTCATGGGAGTTGTGCGGGATGAGTCGTGAGGGGTGAGGGTTAACAAGTTGGCATTGTCTCGCAAGCCGTAGGGTGTGTGAAGTGGTCGCCGTTTCCATCTCAGATCCAGATCGCACTCCAAGTATCCTTTCTATCGCAATCGCACGCAAAGCGCTTTAGATATCTGCTCCCCTCGCCCCGCTTCGGGGAGAGGGGCCGGGGGTGA
>CAYMXM010000303.1:0-6353 GCA_964394065.1 uncultured Pirellula sp.
GTTCTAGGACGCCAAAGCGGTGTCTGGTGGGGACAAGCCCCATCCAGACAAGAACCATTTTCCACGAAAACTTGCTCCACACCCCTCCCCTAAGGAGAGGGGTAGGATGATAGGACTTCATCTGCCGCTCGCCTTTCCTATTCAAAATCCCTATTCCCATTCAATCGTCGCGGGTGGCTTGCTACTGATGTCATAGCAGACTCGGTTGACACCTCGGACTTCATTGATGATGCGTGTGGATATCTTCGCAAGGAGTTCGTACGGCAGATGGCTCCAGTCGGCTGTCATGAAGTCGTCTGTATTCACGCATCGAACTGCGATCGCTCGCTCGTACGTCCGTCCATCTCCCATGACCCCCACGCTTTGGGAATCGAGAAGGACCGCGAACGCTTGCGATGTTTGTCGATAGAGATTCGCGTTCTTGATCTCGCTAACGACGATCTCGTCTGCTTCCCGAAGGATATCGAGCTTCTCTTTCGTGACTTCTCCCAAACAACGGACGGCGAGCCCCGGTCCGGGGAAGGGATGGCGCCAGACGAGGTTCTCGGGGAGCCCTAGCTCCACCCCTAGCTTGCGGACTTCGTCTTTGAAGAGATCGCGAAGAGGCTCGATCAATTCGAAGCCGAGTTGTTCGGGGAGCCCTCCGACGTTGTGGTGCAACTTGATCGTCGCTGCAGGGCCATCGAGAGCCGCACCACTTTCAATAACGTCGGGATAGAGGGTTCCTTGAGCAAGGAACTTCGCGCCGTTGATCTTGTCGGATTCCTCTTTGAAAGCCGCGATAAAGTCGTGTCCGATACGACGCCGTTTTTCCTGTGGGTCGGTGATTCCTGCGAGGGAGCCGAGGAACCGATCGCTCGCGTCGACGACTCGGAGGTCGGCTTTGAAGTGGTTGGTGAATTCGGTGATCACCGCGGTCTGTTCGTCCTTGCGCAACAACCCGTTGTCGATCAGGATGCAGGTAAGTTGCGGGCCGATCGCCTTGTACAACAAGGCTGCGGTCACCGAAGAGTCGACACCTCCGGAAAGACCGCATATTACCCGATCGTTCCCAACGACTTTGCGAATGTACTCGATCGAGCTATTCGCGAAGTCGCTCAAATGCCATCGCCCTTCACAGTTGGCGATGTTGTAGAGGAAGTTGTGAATCAACGTCGAGCCAAGGGACGTGTGGGAGACTTCGGGGTGGAACTGGAGTCCGTAAAGGGGGAGTTGTTTGTGCCGGACAGCCGCATAAGGGCAGGTAGTGGTCGAGGCGAGGGTCTCGAAATTCTCGTTCAACCCTTGGACCTGATCTCCGTGACTCATCCAGACGTCGATCTCGTGGGGAAAACCAGCGAAGAGTTTTTCCATCGACCGGATCTGCAGTCGGGAACGTCCAAACTCTCGGCTGTCGCATCGATCGACTTGCGCACCGAGAGTGTGGGTGGCTAGCTGCATACCGTAGCAAATCCCGAGGATGGGAATGCCGAGTTCGAAAAGGCGAGGATCGCACTTGGGGGCGTTCGGCTCGTACACGCTGGAGGGGCCACCGGAGAAGATGATCGCGGCTGGCTTTCTTGCTCGGACCGTTTCCGCACTGATGTCGTGGCGAACGATCTCGCAGTAGACGTTTTGATCTCGAATTCGGCGCGCGATCAGCTGTGCGTATTGCGATCCGAAGTCGAGGACCAAAACCCGCTCGCTGAGAAGATCTGGGGCCGTGTTCGTAGAGACCGTTTTCGATTCGGATTCGAGAGATGCGTTGGTTTCCGAGATCGGTCGTTGCGTAGCCGGGTTGTTCATAAGGTCCATCAATAACGCCGAATGGGGGACTCGCGGTTCAGGTCCCGAAGAAAACGCGGAATTATACCGATTGCCTTGGAAGTGGCTAGGAGGAAGTAAGGTGGGGAAAAATAGGTTGGAACCTGTTTTTGAACCACGGATACCACAGATACCACGGATTTTTTAACTAGCCGTGGCTCGGGCGTCCCGCCCGAGCCACGGTTTTTATTATCTGTGTCATCCGCGCAATCCGTGGTTCAATAAACACCTTTCTATTCCCCCCTACACGATCGTCTGCATCGAACTCCCCGAGGAATCGCTGTTCTCCGAGCGAGGGAGGACGAACTCAAATGTGGTTCCCACACCGAGCTTCGAACGGACGTGGATCGTGCCACCATGCTCCTGGGCGATTTTGAGACTGACCGGCAGTCCCAGACCCGTTCCGTGACTCCCCTTGCTCGATTGAAACATCGAGAAAATGCGATCGAGCTCCCCCTCCGCGATGCCGGTCCCGTTGTCGGATACCGAGATTACCACCGACTCCGATGCATCGATTTGTTCAATCCGAACTACTCCATCCTCCCGATCCTTACAAGCATCGATCGCATTGACGACCAGGTTGAGGATCCCTCGGTGGATCGCTTCTCCGTCGAGGAGTAGCTCTTCGGAATCCTTGGGGCGTTCCCACTGAATCGACGTGCTCGAGTCGCCGACTCGCGAACGAGCGAGTTCCACGATGTCGTCCAATAGAGATCGCAGATCGACCGGCTTGCGTATCGGGGTTCGGTCTTTGCTCATCGTGAGCATGTCGAGGACCATCCCCTCGATCCGATCATGGTTTCTGCTGCAGATCCCCCAACCTTTTTCGATCGTCCCAAGGTCTCCCCGCTTGACCCCTTCATTGACTAAGAAGCTCCCTCCCTTGAGCCCTTGAACAATGTTCTTGATGTGGTGTGACAGGGAAGCGATGGTTTGTCCCATGACCGCTAGACGCTCGGCTTGAACGACGCTCTGGTAGAAGTGCGTGTCCTCGACCGCGAGGGCCGCTTGATGACCGATCGCGATAAGGAGCTTCAAATGCTCCTCATGAAAAATGCGATCGGTCCTCGATGCGTACTTCCCAGCGGAGGTCGTCGTATCGATATAGATCGTGCCAACCACCCCGTAGCGTCCCTTCATCGGGACGCAGATCGCTTCCCGTATTCCGCCGACGGATATGCTAGCACTTGTGTTCCATCGGCTGTCTTCGCAAGCGTCGCTGGTTAGGACCCCTTCACCGTGTTTTGTGACATATTCGAGGATTGTTTGGCTGATGGCCATTCGGTGCGTTGCGTTTGCTTTGCGGTTTTTTCGGCAGCAGGGACGGAGTTCCGCAGTATCGGCATCGAGAAGCATGATGCAACCGCGATCGCATTGGACCCATTGGAAAATGAGTTCAAGGATCTGATTGAGGAGTTGATCGATGTCCAAGGTTCGGCTGACCTCAAGCGAAACCCGATACATGATTTCCCATAGGTTTCGGGTTGCCGCATCCGATTCTCCGTCGGTAGGACGAGGCAATGCATCCTGAGATGTTGTTGCGTTGGTCCAGTTCGGTGTTTGCCAATTCCCCGGCTGCCAGTTCGAGGTTTGATCGTGCAGGGATGAATCGACCGGGAATCGACCTACGATTTGCGAAGGATCTTCTGGCGAGGAAGGAACGATCGCGACTTCCCCTTCGAGCTGTTTCGAGGATGAAAGCTTTCGAACAAAGAGGAGTTGTTGTTTTCCGACTTGAATGCGATCCCCATGTTGAAGTACCCTTTCGTCGATCCGTTGTTCGTTGACGAATGTCCCATTGCTACTTCCGAGATCCTTGATCCAATATTGGCCTTCGCGGAATTGGATTTCCGCGTGATTTCGCGAAGTCTCCGAGTCGCTAAAATGGATATCGCACTGACTGTCACGGCCGATTCGTTTGGCACCTTCCGACAATAGGAACTGGTTTCCAGCCCGGATACCTCGAACTACCGTTATGAAAGCCATGTTAGAAAGATTTACGTTGCTGTGGGTCGGTGGCAAGTCTGCGCTGCAGGTCGTTGCTAAGGGGGCTATTTATACAGCATTCTTCCTCGCCACGCATTGCTGGCTTTTCGAACAGGCTTCCGTATACGGCCAAATTCTAAGTCGAAACCAGGTTCGAGAACAGGAAAGGGATTCGATGGACGACGGGACCAAGGCTTGGAACATTCCCTTCCCCACGATGGGGGGGCAGCAGTTCTGGACCGATTATCGCTGGTGGAACGACTGGAAGGTCCAATACAACAGCACGCTCGACCATTGGCGTTTGATCGATCCGAATCGGGTGCGACGCGCTTGGGGAGGGCGACAAGCGATGCTCGAAGAACTCGACAAAGTCATTTCTAAACAGGGAGGAACGGAAACGCCCCCCGAACATGTTATCCTTCTTGCGCATGGTTTGTTCCGAACACAGCACAGCATGTATCCGATCGCAGACGAATTGGGTCGGATCGAAACGCTGAATCCGGACGAACCGAAGCGAGTTTGCATTTCGATGGCTTATGCCAGCACCCGAGACCCGATCGCAAAACACTCGCAGGCGATGCGCGAGTTACTGGAGCATCTACCTGGAAATCCACGGATTAGCTTTGTAGGGCATAGTCTCGGGAACATCGTTTTTCGGCACATGATCGGCGATCTACAACGGAATGGGGATCCGACCAACATCCTCGGGCGACTCGATCGAGCCGTCATGCTAGGCCCTCCGAACAACGGCTCAGCATTCGCCGCCTCGATGGCCAAGATAGGAGTTTTTGAAACCCTCACCGGTTCGACTGGGCTCCATCTTGGAGCAGCTTGGGACAAGATCCAATCGGAACTGGGCGTTCCCCCTTGCCCCTTTGCGATTGTCATCGGGGATATTTCCAAAACATCCTCTATCCAGAATCCCTTTTTGGAGGGAGCTAGCGATGGGGTGGTCACCGTCGAGGAAGCAACCCTCGAGGGTGCCGCCGAGATCAAAACCTTCCCGGCGCTTCATTCCTTTCTGATGAGCGATGAAGAGATCGTCCGAGCGACGATATCGTTTTTACGTGGCAATAGTTTGACGCCCTAACACGCGCCTCGCTTCTAGATCTCCGCTCCCCTCGCCCCTTTTAGGGGAGAGGGGCTGGGGATGAGGGGTAGAAGGGCTAGTAACCAAGGCCAAGTTGGCGGCTCCCAACCTATGCCACCTTGAAGGCCAGCCTGACGCATCGGAGTTACGGGGGTGGACGCGAAGCGTCCACCCCCCATCACAACCCGTGGCGTAAGCGAGGGATAGCGTCGCGAGTGCACGTAGCCCTTGTCGGAATATCTCTGGCGCCGGGTGGCACGTCCCTGAAGCATGAAGGGCGTGCTGTTGATCTTGCATTGGAAGCTTGGTTGCCATCGCTGTCCCTCGCTAACGCGTCGGGTTGTGATTGGGTGACGCTTCGCGTCCGCCCCGATTGAATTCCCCCTCCCCAACCATTACCCTAATGAACGGTTCTGACCCTGCGGCTATCAACGACGTTATTCTATGATCGAACTACACGACTTTGGCAAAGACTACGGCGACTTTCGCGCGGTGAATTCGATCACGATGAAGATCGAAGCGGGAGAGCTATACGGATTTATCGGTCCCAACGGAGCGGGGAAAAGCACTTCCATCCGATTTCTCGCAACATTGTTGAAGGCGACGCGCGGCGATGGAATGGTCAATGGATATAGCGTCAACAAACAACCTATGGATGTCCGGCGAAGCATCGGGTACATGCCTGACGATTTCGGTGTCTACGACGGAATGAAGGTTTGGGAGTTCCTCGACTTCTTCGCGGTGGCTTACAAGATCGGTAGGACGGAGCGCAAACAGATCATCGGAGATGTGTTGGAGTTGCTCGATCTAACTCACAAGCGAGACGACTTCGTCAACGGTCTTTCCCGAGGGATGAAGCAACGTCTTTGCTTAGCCAAAACGTTGGTCCACGATCCTCCGGTCCTGATCCTTGACGAGCCGACGAGCGGACTCGATCCGCGCGCGAGGATTGAGGTGAAAGCGTTGCTGAAAGAGCTCAAGAGGATGGGGAAAACAATCCTCATCAGCAGTCATATTCTGAGCGAGCTAGCCGATTGCTGCACTTCCATCGGCATCATCGAACGGGGAGAGCTCCTCATGCACGGATCGATCGATTCGGTCTACCGGCAAATACGAAGGAACCGAATCGTCGAGATCCGGTTCCTTGAGAATCAAGAGGCCGGTGTTTCCATCCTTCGGAGCGATCCTGCCTTGCGAGGAATCGATATCGACGGAAACGTGGCAACCGCAGAGTTCGAAACCGACGACGCAGGTTTATCGACCCTCATGCATAAGCTCGTCAACAACGGCGTGAAGATGAAATCATTCAACGACAAAGATCCAACCCTGGAAGACGTCTTCATGCTCGTCACGAAAGGGCTGGTTGCTTAAGAACTGCTCCGAAATATCTTCCGTGTTTTTAACCCTGGCACATCGCGCTTTAGATCTCCGCTCCCCTCGCCCCTTTTAGGGGAGAGGGGCCGGGGGTGAGGGG
>CAYMXM010000304.1:0-2809 GCA_964394065.1 uncultured Pirellula sp.
CCTCGCTAACGCCACGGGTTGTGATGGGGGGACGCTTCGCGTCCGCCCCCTTACCACCGATGCGTCAGGCCAGCCCTGGACTGCGAAACCCTACATGATAGCGGACGCTTCTTAGCTCGGAGGCGCCCATGCCACGTTCTATTTGGTAAAATCTTGAGTCTTAAAACAGATCAAACCTACCCACCTTATAGAAAGCAACCGAATATGTTCGTGCGAAGCCTCGCTCTTTTAGCCCCCTTCTGTTTACTCCCGGCCTTCACCCCCGCGGTCGTTGCTCAAGAGTCTCCGATCATTCTCGCGCATCGAGGTGGGATGGGAGAGCTTGAAGAAAACACCATGGCTGCTTTTCGTAGCTCCTACGATCAGGGAATCCGTGGCTTTGAGATCGATATTCGTATGACGAAAGATGGTCAGCTGGTCCTCTTGCACGATGACAAATTCAATCGAACCCATGAAGGGGAAGGACCGGTTGAAGTGCGGAACGCAGTTGAGGTCAAAGGGATCAAAACGCGCAAGGAGAAAGAACCGCTTCTCTTCTTGAGCGACTTTCTCGATTATTTCGCCGACAAACCCAATGTCTACATCGAACTGGAAATGAAGACCAGCAACAAGGAACTCTACCCAGATGCTCGCGTCGAAGAGTACTGCAAAAAACTTTATGACATGGCCGAAGCGAAGAAGCCTGCCGGCTCAACTTATGTATACACATCGTTCGACGAACGCCCCCTTCGCATCATTCATGGAATGAATCCCAAGACACCTCTTTCCTACATCGCGTCGAAACCATGTTCTCCTGAGTTCATCGCGAAAGCGAAAGAGATCGGGGCAGATCGAATTGCATGCCACATCGACGGGACCTCGCGCGCCGCGGTTCGAGCTGCTCACGATGCGGGACTGAAGGTCAACGGATGGCCTGGAAAGGGCCCCGAGGACTACAAACTCGCCTGCGCCCTAGGACTCGATGTTCACTGCACCGATTTCCCCCTCGCGGTGAAAGCTTCGATCTCAAAAGAATCGAAGTAAGGTGAGGGGCAGTCGTAGGGTGTGTGAATAGGAAGAGCATTCCCCATGAGATCTCCGCCCCCCTCGCCCCTTTTAGGGGAGAGGGGAGCAGATAATCTAAAGCGCGGCGCATTCTAGGGCGCCAAAGCGGTGTCCGACGGGGGCGAGCCCCAGTCGGACAAAAAGCAAATCATAGAGCAAAACTTGCGCAAACCTAAATCCTCACAACACAAACTTTTGGACAACCCAGGCTTGCGTCCTACCATTACTATTGTTTTTTTCGGAAAAATGCTTCACAGCGTTCCCATCCTTCTCTTCTTCCTTAAGTCTTAAGTCTTCTCCCTTAAGCCTCACCTTCCGTGTATTCCGTGGTTCCCCTCACCCGATTATCTCCGCGATCGGTTTACCGTGATCGATCTCGAGTCGTTTGCGTCCAGGGATCTCAAGCTTACGAGAATCGAGGCCGAGTTGATGAAGGATGGTTGCGTGAATGTCGGTGACGTAGTGCCGGTCCTCCACGGCATGGAATCCGATCTCGTCGGTCGCTCCGTGCACCACCCCTCGCTTCAATCCCCCACCCGCCATCCAGACACTAAAGCCGAAGATATGATGATCGCGACCGTCCGCTCCTTGCGAACCAGGAGTACGGCCAAACTCGGTCGCAAAGACGACAAGAGTCTCGTCGAGCAAACCTCGTTGTTCTAAATCGATAAGCAACCCTGCGATCGGTTGATCGACCTGCATCGCATTGTTGGCGTGGTTCGTCTTCAGTGCACCATGCGCATCCCAAGCACCCGCGCCACCTCCACCATGTTGTATCTGTACGAAACGGACCCCTTGCTCGACAAAGCGCCTCGCTGCGAGCAACTGCCTGCCAAACACTTCACACTTCGGATTATCAATCCCATAAAGAGCCTGCGTCGCAGCCGTTTCCTGACCGAAATCGACGATATTCGGAATCGACGTCTGCATCCGATAAGCTAGTTCATACGATGCGATCCGAGCTGCCAAAGCAGGGTCCTCGGGATATTCAATCCCTCGAAGCGAATTGAGTTTCTGCGTCAAGCTTTGTCCGACTTGTTGCGATTCAAGAGTGATCGCTCGCTCCGGTTTGCTGTAGTCGAGTGGATTCGCCGGATCGATTCGGAGCGGGACAGCGTCGTGCGCGGGGCCGAGATAGTGACCGTCACGCTTGTTCCAATACTCCCGATTTCCGATCGAAATGAATTGAGGCAAGTTCTCATTCAACGAACCAAGTCCATAATGGACCCACGCCCCTAATGTTGGAAACTGCCCATCGTTGACATGCCGTCCCGAATGAAACTGCGTTTGCGCACCGTGGTTGCTGTCGGTCGTCCACATCGAACGGACGATCGCGAGTTTATCGACCTGTTGGCCGATATGGGGAAACCAATCGCTTACTTCGATTCCACTTTCACCATACTTCTTAAAACCGATTTGCAAAGGATATAGCTCGTTCCTCTGGTTTCCGTTTCCATCAGGTGCAACGAGTCGTTCCAACGCCAGCTTTGCGGGATCTTGGACCGAAGCAAACGGAGTTTCCGCAATCGTTTTCCCCCCGTACTTGGTGATCATCGGCTTGGGGTCGAAGCTCTCCATCTGGCTTACCCCTCCATTCATGAATAGCCATATGACACTCTTTGCCTTCGGTGCAAAGTGTGGTTTTCCATTCGGTGGAGACCAGAGCTCCCCTCCCGCCGACTCTCGGTTGAGCATCGCTCCCAAGGCCAATCCCATAAACCCCATTCCGAGATCGGATAGAAATGGACGGCGGTGCATTCGGTGT
>CAYMXM010000304.1:2909-6339 GCA_964394065.1 uncultured Pirellula sp.
CCGGGGAGAGAACTCCACTCTTGCATCCCTTGTAGCGAGGCGTCGATTTCCTCTTCGCTCGCTTCTATTCCCAGGATCCATCGAAACGCTGCGAGAACGAATGCTCGGTCGTCGGGGGCATTTTTCCAGATTCGATCGGCGATCTCTTTAGAATTGTCGATGGCGAGGGCGCTGTTGGTCAAGGCAAGCGCTTGCTGGGGAACGATGCTCTGCTCCCGACGATAGCATTCCGAAACCAGCGCTTCATCGAAGGTTGTCAAGAAGAGATTCCGTTCGTTGTTGGAATGGAAGAAGTAGAGGCTTCTACGCTTCGAAGTATCTTGTTCGGCTGGTGGAACCTCGGGACCGCCAATGGTCGGATCGAGGGTTCCGGCCAACGCGAGAATCGTGTCGCGAATCGCTTGGGATTCCAAACGGATCGGCGTTCGACGCCACCAATATTTGTTATCGGGATCTTTTGCGAGCTTCTTTTCCGCGCCGACGACGGAGGAACTCATCCGATACGTGGCGGAGTTGACGATCAATCGATGGATATGTTTCATGCTCCAACCATTTTCGATGAACTCCGCTGCCAGCCAGTCCAGCAATTCTGGATTCACGGGTTCAGGAGAGTTACGTCCCAGATCGAATGTGGCGGGCGCGAGAGGTTGGTCGAGATGTCGCGCCCATAGATGATTGACCGCAGCGCGCGCCGCGAGTGGATTGTTGGGGGAGGTAATCCAACGAGCCAGAGCAGTGCGTCTTCCAGTACTCTTCGCCGGGAACGTAACCTGAGGGTCGTCAGCGGCCGTATTCTTGAATCGGGTTGCAGACCATAGGGCTGCAGTGAACGGGGTGATCGGGTCTTCGACAGTAGCTTTGGATTCCAATAACGCGAGCGCCTTCCGCTCCGCTTCTCGAGCCTCTTCAAGCTTTTTCTTTTCAGCCTCCAAGGTTTCGGCCGTTGCCTTCTCCACCCGCTGCGATGCTTGAAGCGTTGCTAACTGCGCTTTCTTCAGTGCAACATTTCGTTCGGCGCGGACGGCCTCACCGTGAAGTTCGTCGACGCGAGTTGGTTCGTCTCCGTTCCACTTGGCGAGGAATGCCGCTTCGCGCTGGTTGATGCTTTCCAATTCAGCCTTTTGGAGGTCGAGATTCAGCGAAGCAATCTCCGCTTCACCTTGCATGCGAACGATGCTTCGCTCGGCCTCCGCGATCTTATCGCCGTAGGTCATCTCCTTGAGCTTCGGGTCGAAAAGCCCGACATCGGAACCGAGGGGAGATAGTTGAAACTTCTCTATCGAAGCGATCGCGTCGTAAGTTACCAACTGAAGCTCGCCACTTCGTCGTTCGAGTAGCGAATGCCACGCGATGACTCGTTCACCATCGAGATAGACATTGATCAGGGAATCGCGAACTCGAATTTGAAGGGTGTAATCTCGATCCAACGCGATCGCCATTCGCTTGACCCCATCGTTGGGATATTGAGAAGCACGATTCCTGCTGAAGGAAGCTTGGACTTTCGAGCCCCCCTCGACTCCACTGACATAGATGAATTGTTCGCTCGCGTTCCCTGCCGTTTCGTCGACATCGAACCCGATTCCGATGCTTCGCCATTTGCTTCCGCCGAGGATCCGGAACTGAAGGGTTGCCTCAAAGTCCGTTGGGATCTTTCCGAGATAGCGAAGGATCGAACTGGTTGCCCCGTCGGTGGTTTGCTCAACGGAGCCAGCTTTAGGACTCCAAGTCCCCCCGATCGTTTTCCAATGGGATGGATTGAGCGTTTCAAAATCGTCGATGAAGTTCGGAAGATTCTCGACGGGCTCTTCTGTGGGTTGGTCTCGGAGCGTTGCGAGAGTTGCCTCGGCTCGCTGGACTCGTTCGAGTGCCGTTTGATGGGCTTTTTGAGTTTTCTTCAGTTGGTTCTCCGCTAACTCGCGATAAGCTGCGATCACCCAGGGATTCCTTTGTGGCTCATGGGCTTCGGGAGGAAGTTCAATTTCCTCAATCTGCAAGGAGTCAGAGCCGAAGATATCAGGAACTCCGGGTGGGATAACCTTCGAGGTATCCGCCTGGGCTTCTTCACCTCGAACAAAGAGATAGGTAGGAGCTTCGAGTTCACCGTCAAAGGCTCTCGGAATTCCACTCTTGTTCGTGTCAAGTTCGCTAGGGAGCATATCGACTCGAACGTGGTACGGTTCGAAGAAGGCGCGCATGCGATAGTAGTCGAGTTGAGAGATCGGATCGAATTTGTGGTCATGGCATTTGGCGCAATTCATCGTGATGCCTAGAAATGCTTTCCCGACGTGCTCGACCGTTTCGTCCATCCACTGAGAGCGATTGAAGATAAAGAAGTTGCGAGCCAGGTAGCCCG
Organism: uncultured Pirellula sp.; assembly: GCA_964394065.1. Taxonomy (GTDB): domain Bacteria; phylum Planctomycetota; class Planctomycetia; order Pirellulales; family Pirellulaceae; genus JBKCUI01. Next base: position 5,263 of record CAYMXM010000304.1, read on the forward strand.
TCGCTCGCAACGACTGAGGATCGGTCGGTTGGAGTTCGTCTCCGGCCAGCATCAGCCGAACCATCTCATCGTAGGGGAGATCTTCGTTCAGGGATTCGATGATCCAGTCGCGCCAGTGCCACATATGACGCTGGCTGTTTCGGAGTTGCGCGTTGAGCCCCCACCAATCGCTGTAGCGCCAGTTGTCCATCCAATGGCGAGCCCAGCGTTCTCCATGGCGTGGATCGTCGAGTAGTCGCTCCACCACCTTTTCATACCAGTCGTCGGAGGTGTCTCGTTGGAACGCATCGATTTCTTCTTGGCTGGGAAGGACACCGATCAAGTCGAGATAGAGGCGTCGCAATAAAAGGGCTCGCGATGCTTCGGGTTGGGGAGTCAGGTTTTTCTCGCGATGTCCCTTTGCGATCCAAGCATCGATGGGATTCCGTACCCAATCCGAAGGTGAATCAGACGGGAGTTCCGGTTTGACCAAGGGGAGAAACGACCAATGTTCCTCTGGATCCTTTTCGGGCTCTTCTCCTTCGAACCCGACAGCTCCCTCGACGATCCAGTTGCGGATCATTTCGATTTGGTCGGGAGTAAATGCTTCTCCTTCGTGTTCGGGGGGCATCCGCATGGATGGATCTGTTTCGGAAACGCGCTCCAGGAGGAGACTCATCCTTCCTTCTTCCCCGGGGAGAAGCGCTTCCCCGGAGTCCCCGCCGGTGCGCATGAACTCCACCGTATCGAGTCGGAGGTTTCCTTCTTGCTTCAACGCGCCATGGCAACCGTAGCAGCGTTCACGAAAGAAGGGTTTGATCTTGGTCGCGTAGATATTTGATTCTGTTGGGGGAGGGGGCGTGGGAACCGATTGCTCTTCGATCGCGAGGGAGGTCGCGACTAGACAGAGAGGTAGGAGAAAACCTAAGTAACTCCGGGCGAGGCGCCGAGGCCACGAAGGAAAGAGGCTGCGGCGTTGGAGCCACCGCGGGGTAAAGTCGTTAAGGAGTTGTCCCGAAATAACTTCCCGATTTGGAGTGGGTTGGGTTGGGTTAATAGGCATGTTCAGCGCTCTCCTGTTGGCCTCCGTCTGGATGG
>CAYMXM010000305.1:0-6324 GCA_964394065.1 uncultured Pirellula sp.
TGATTATCGACAATTTCATCTCCATATTCACCAATCTACCAGCTTTGACATGTCGACCACCGCCACCCAACAAGACCTTGCTCTCTATTGCCGAGACGTCGCCGATCGAGCCAAAATCGCCTCGCGACAACTCGCCAATCTTTCGACCTCGATCAAGAATCGATGGCTCACCGCTGCGGCAGACGCATTGGAAGCCCAATCGGACGCCTTAATCGCTGGCAACGAAATCGATCTGTCCAAAGCAGACGACTATGGTTTGACCGACGCTCAAAAAGATCGGCTGAAGCTTACGAAAAAAAGCATTGCCCAGATTGCTCAAGGTCTTCGCGAGGTAGCCGCCTTACCCGACCCGATCGGGGAGATCATCGAGGGTTCGATCCGACCCAACGGGCTTCAAATTCAGAAGAGACGCGTCCCGTTGGGGGTGATCTTCTTCATCTATGAGTCGCGCCCCAACGTCACTGCGGACGCTGCAGCGATCGCGATCAAAAGTGGGAATGCCATTATTCTGCGGGGTGGCAAAGAAGCGGCGCACAGCAGTGCCGTCATCGTCGACATCTTGCGAACGGCTGCGGAACAAATAGGGGTTCCACTCGACGCGGTTCAGTACGTCAACACCACCGACCGGGAAGCGGTAGGGCACTTCCTGAAGATGTCCGATGCGATCGACTTGGCGATTCCCCGCGGTGGCGAAACGTTGATTCGTCGTGTAGCGGCCGAAGCGACGATGCCTGTTTTGAAACACTACGATGGGAACTGCCACGTCTATGTCGACGAACATGCCGACCTGGAGAAGGCGTTTCAGATTGTAGAAAACTCGAAATGCCAACGGATGGGTGTTTGCAACGCAATGGAATCTCTTTTGGTGCACCGAGCGGTTGTAAAGGAGTTCTTACCCAAACTCGCCAAGGGGCTGGCCAAGTACGAAATCGCATACCATGGTGATACGACTTGTTCCGAACTCATCCCGGGAACTGTCGCGGCGACCGAGGAGGATTGGGGCCGGGAGTACTTGGGGCCGACGATGAGTGTGAAGGTGGTCGATAGCATCGACGAAGCGATCGATCATATCCATCGTTATAGTTCGAAGCACACCGAGTCGATCGTTACGAACTGCCTCCAAGCGGCGGATAAGTTTACGATGGAGGTCGATTCGTCGGCTGTACTGGTCAATGCGTCGACTCGATTCAACGATGGTGGTGAGTTGGGAATGGGGGCGGAGATCGGGATCAGCACCGACAAGTTCCATGCGCGGGGCCCTTGCGGTCTCCGCGAGTTGACCAGCTATAAATTCATCGTTCGCGGGGATGGTCAGATCCGGCAGTAGCCGCTGGCTTCCAAATAGAGGCTGGAAAGGAGTCCTGAATGTCAGATGAAGTATTGAGCCCAAGCGATGTCGAGAGTCTCCTTCAATCGCTGGACCCAGGAGGAAAGAATCCTCTGGCTAGTGGAGGTGGTTCGGAGGAAAAGAAACCTGCGGGACCGAAAAATCGGGTCCTCGGCTATGACTTCAAGCGGCCGGAACGGGTTGGGAAGGAACAGATGCGGGCGCTGCAGTCGCTGCATGATGGTTTTTCCCGAAACCTGGGGGCTTCCCTCTCGGCCGTGTTGCGGTCGATGGTTGAAGTCCGGTTGATCAGCGTGGACCAGTTGACCTACAGCGAGTTCGTATACAGCCTGACGATTCCGACTTGCTTCAATCTCCTCAAACCGATGCCGTTGGACGGGAACTGGGTTCTCGACATCAGTCCCTCCCTATTGTTCCCGATCATCGATCGCATGTTAGGTGGAGGGGTCTCGGGGGATTCCACTTTGAAAAGGCCCCTTTCGGATATCGAATTGCGATTGGCGACTCGCATCAGCAATGTCTTTTTGAGAGAGTTGCAAACGGCTTGGGCCAATATCGTAGAGTTGGATATTGAGGTGGAGCGGGTCGAGAGCAATCCTCAATTGGTGCAAATCGTGCCACCGAACGAGGTGGTGGTGATGGTCGGTTTTGAGCTATCGGTCGGGCAAGTCCGCGGGATGATCAATCTGTGCATCCCTTACAATTCGATCGAGAGGCTTAACAACAAACTGACGACCAACAGTTGGAGCGGCTACAACTCGACGAAGAAATCGACCGAGTCGACCAAGCAACTTCTTCAGCAGCTCGATGCCTCCGAGGCCGAGATCGTAGTGACCCTTGCCCGATCGACGATCAAGACTTCGGATCTCTTCGGTTTAGAGGTGGGGGATATCATCTCAACAGAGAAGGACACGCAAGAAGCACTGGAAGTCGAAGTATCCAATCGAGTCAAGTTCCTCGCTTCAGCAGGAGCCTTCAAGGGTCGCAAAGCGATCCAAATCCAAGCAATGGTGGATAAGCATGCTTAAGAATAAGCCTTGAGGTGTGAGGCCGTTGCCGTTGAGAGCCCGCGCCTGGCCGCTTCTAGGCTACGCGGCAAAGCCGATCCCCCTCTTTTTTCCGTGTCTTCCGTGGTTCCCCCCGATCACGATTCCCGATGCCACACGTGTCGGAACCAAGTCGGTAACCTGAACGTATGAGGATTCGCCGGAACCGGGAGGTTTGGGACCTGCTCTTCGACTTGAAGACGGAGTTGCCCATAGCAATGGTTGAACTCCCGAATGAAGACCTCGCTCGCATCGGGCATGCAGATCGTTCCGACGATCTTGTTCCCCTGCCGGATCAAGCCGGATTGTTTTTCGCGGTCGCTACCGGACGACATGTTGTGGAACCATCCCTGGTAGGGGTTGATAAGATTGAAAAAGGTTCAGCATCCTCTCCAGCTGCTGCTGATTGAGGGGCGCGTCCCGCCGTCGAGATTCGCATAGCTCGCTTCGAAAACCGATCCAGTAAGGATTGATTTCACGCAGGAGCGGAAGCTGTTCGGTGCGCAGCGCACCCGCGATCGCAATCTGCAATCCCATCGCACGCGCATGCCCCGCCATATGCTTGAGTGTATCGAGCTTTAGAATATCGAGAAGCGACTTTCCGTTTTTCTCCCATGTATCCACGAGGATAAACTCGCTACCGATCGTTTTGCTCACTTGAAGAATTTCATCCCAAGTCGGCGCAGAGGCTTTCTCGGCATCTCCGTAGTGAGCGAGTATCCATTGCCGAGGTGTCGCGATCGTCGAAGCGATCGATTCCACTCGGCCTTGCCACCCCGAGCCAAGCTCTTCCCCCGCGAGCCCGATCTTCCAATGAACGTCCGGACCAAAACCTTCGCAGTACTCTCGCAACTCCTGCTCTGTGGTTTGACGAAGCTCTCCGAGCGCAATGCTGAACTCCGGTTGATCGCTCGTGCCACCAATTCTCACCATTTGCTCCTCTGGGTGACACATCTCTGAGGAACAAAGGACGTGGGGGAGTTCTCCCCGCCCAGAGTCTTTAGTCTTCCACGCCCATCGCTGCGCTCTGAGCGTGCCACCCGCTAGCATGCCTAAGCGTTGATAGATCCCCATCGCAATATCCTTATCGGGTCGGCCCAACGGTCCATGCGCAGGTTCTTTAACATCGATCCATGGGGAAGAGGCAGCGAAGGAGATTTCTAGTTCAGCGAGGTTTCGAATGCTCACTAAGAGTTGGGGAGGTGGAACCGTTTTCTCCAGGCAATCCATGGGTGTTGTTGTTCGCATTTCCGATTCCGACATAAGACGAAAAACTAAAAACGATTTAGACGGAGAACATCAGGCTAGAATGGGGGGCATGCCAGCATCCAGTATTTCGACCAAAAAGGAAAGCCAAAAAGCAAAAGATAAGTGAGGTAATCTACCGGGCCGCGTTCCCAACGGGTGAGCGCCCTGGGCACGTTTGCGAGCTAGACTACTACTGGTATAACACTTCTATGCCGACCACCTAAACCTTCGGTCCGTTTTTCAACCAAACAATCGGTCCATTTTCGATGCACTACGGAGTTCGGTCCATGCGAATCCTCTCTACTTTTTTATTCGTGCTTCTCGCTAGTTGGATAACCATGCCGAATTCCCACGGCCAGATCCCCGGTCGCTACTTCAATCAAGATCCCGAAGAGCAGTTCCGCATCCAAAGGGAACGATTGATCGAGAATGTCTTGATCCCGGGTGGTGTTACCGATGCACGCGTTTTGGATTCCGTCAAAACGACGCTTCGACATCGTTTCGTTCCCAAAGCGCACTTGGCGAAATCCTATCAAGACATCGCGATTCCGATCGGCCAGAGCCAGACGATCAGCAGCCCCTTCATCGTCGCCCTCATGACGGAAGCTCTCGATCCACAACCGACCGATAAAGTGCTCGAGATCGGAACCGGTAGTGGTTATCAAGCTGCAATCCTTAGCCCGTTGGTCCAAGATGTTTACACGATCGAAATCGTCGAGGATCTAGGACGTCGTACTATCAAGCTTTTAGAAACGCTGAACTATAAAAATGTTCATTGCTTGATCGGAGATGGATTCAAAGGTTGGCCCGAGCATGCTCCATTCGACAAGATCATCGTGACTTGCTCCCCAGAAAAGGTCCCTCAGCCCCTTCAAGACCAACTCAAGGAAGGTGGCGTCATGATCATCCCGGTCGGAGAGCGCTATCAGCAAATGCTTTGCCGCATGCGAAAAGTCGATGGCAAACTCGAACAGGAATCGCTTCAACCGACCCTTTTTGTTCCGATGACCGGGCAAGCAGAAGCGAATCGTGAAGTAAAACCGGATCCTTCAACCCCCACGTTGCTCAACACCAGCTTTGAAGAGGAACTCATCAAGGAATTCCATGTCCCAGGTTGGTACTATCAGTTCGGATGCTCGGTGATTGATGACCCAACCGCCCCCGATGGACTTGGCACCAAAGTGGCAGAGTTCACGAGTCAAGATCCGTCGCAACCGAGCATGCTGCTCCAAGGACTCGCGCTCGACGGACGAGTCGTTCGCCGCATTCGCTTGGGGGGATGGATCAAGCTAGACGATGTAGTGATCGGAAAAGACCGCACGCGTTCTCCTTCGGTCGCGATTCAATACTTCGACGATAAGCGGAATCTCATCTCCTACAACTATGTCGGTGGACGGGAGGGGACATCTCCTTGGGAGAAACGAGAAGACGAGTTCCAGGTCCCCCCTGCAACTCGAGAAGCCATCGTATCGATCGGCCTTTTCGGCGCCGAAGGAACCGCACGGTTCGACGGAATCCTTTTAACCCCTTTTACGACGCTGCGGTAAAGGTCTCCTGAAAACACGGGCTCAGAAAGAACCGTGGGATGAACCACGGATCGGGCGAATCAGGCTTGGGAGGTGAGGCTTGCTCTGGGCTGTCAAAAATTGGTGTAGACATGGGGTTTTTCGTGCCAGTTCCTAGATGCGAAGTTTCTACAAATTGCTAGAATCTACCTAGTTACTAGCATTTGACTTTCCATCTCGTTCCACTTGAATTCCGGAGTTCACCGATGGCGTTCACTCTCCCACCACTTCCTTACCCATCCAACGCGATGGAGCCCCATATCGATGCGCAAACGATGGAGATCCATCACGGGAAGCATCACCAAGCGTATGTCACCAACTTGAACAAGGCGATCGAAGGGACTCCTCTCGAATCGAAGAGCCTCGAAGATTTGATCGGTGATTTGAGCCAAGTCCCCGAGGACAAGCGAGGCGCGGTCCGAAACAATGGCGGTGGTCACGCGAACCATAGTTTCTTCTGGAAAATCATCGGTTGGAATGCCGGAGGGAAACCTTCCGGTGCACTTCTAGCCGATATCGAAGCAACCTTCGGAAGCTTCGACGCTTTCAAAGAAAAATTCGCAGCAGCTGGGGCAACTCGATTCGGTAGCGGCTGGGCTTGGCTGCTCCTCAACAACGGCAAGCTCGAAGTTGGATCGACCCCGAACCAGGACACTCCTTTGATGGGTAAAAGTGTTGCTGGAATCGAAGGAACGCCAATCTTAGCCCTCGATGTTTGGGAACATGCTTATTACCTCAAATATCAAAACCGCCGCCCCGACTACATCGCTGCCTTCTGGAACGTCGTCAACTGGAACGAAGTTGGCAAAATCTACGATGAAGCGAAGAAGTAAAGCTCTGAGCTTAAAGCTTTGAGCTTTGAGCTTTGAGTTATAAGGTTTAAGCTCTCGGACGGTCGTTTCTATTCCTCAGTAACCGGTTTCGTCCGATCGGGGCTTGTCCCCGTCGGACGCCGCTTTGGCGTCCTAGCCCGCACCCCACGCTTTAGATTATCCGCTCCCCTCGCCCCGCTTCGGGGAGAGGGGCTGGGGGTGAGGGGTAGGAGTGAGATCTAACTAGACAATCGTTGACTAGGTCGCTACCCCCTCATCCCCAGCCCTTCTCCCCCAAAGGGGGC
>CAYMXM010000306.1:0-6316 GCA_964394065.1 uncultured Pirellula sp.
ACGCCGGAGCGACGATGAAATTTGAATTTGGAAATGGCGACAAACCGCTCGATGGCTACATCATCAAACGAGGGGTCGGCGTTGGCGGCTTCGGTGAGGTTTACTTTGCAGAAAGTGAATCGGGGAAAGAAGTCGCTCTCAAACGGATTCAAAAGAATCTAGAAGTCGAGGTTCGTGGGGTGAAGCATTGCCTCAACCTGCGCCATCCCAATCTGGTCGGAATCTATGACATTCGCTTCGACCGCGACGAGCAAGGTTGGATCGTCATGGAGTATATCTCCGGAGAATCCCTCCGAGATAGAATCGATCGCCACTCCTCTTCGAGCGACCTTCAAGAGTCGATCGGGATCTTCGCGCAGCTCGTCGCCGGCGTCGTCTATTTACACGACCAAGGAATCGTTCACCGAGATCTCAAGCCAGCCAACATCTTCATCGAGCAGGGGCTCGTGAAGATCGGGGATTATGGCCTGAGCAAATACATCAGCGTATCCCGACGGGGAGGTCAAACCGAAAGTGTCGGGACCTTCCACTACATGGCCCCAGAGATCGGCAAAGGAGAGTATGGACAAGAGGTCGACATCTACGCCCTCGGGATCATCCTTTACGAAATGTTGACGGGAGTCGTTCCCTTCGATGGAGAAAGTTGCCAAGAGATTATCTTGAAGCACCTTACGGCAGCCCCCGATCTTTCGATGATCGAACAACCTTACCGCGCGGCGATTCATAAGGCTCTTCTAAAAGACCCCACTCAACGCTTCCGAAACGGAAGAGATTTCCTTGCCGCAATCGGTTGGGAGATCGATCGAAGTGGAATGGCGAGCAAAGCAGCCACGGCCGAACCTTTAAATCGTGGCTCGGGCGTCTCGCCCGAGTTCGCTAAATACACCTCGGGCGAGACGCCCGAGCCACGCCCCGAAGAGCCGATTGCCAAGGGGGTAAAGGAACTCATCGATAGGTTTCGAGCGTATCTAGGCAGTCTACCACCGGGGCATCGTGGGTTGGCCTGCATTGCCTTCGCGATAGCCGGTACGGTCGCATTTGTTTGGGGAGGATGGGCGATCCTTACGGTCTGCCTCATTGCCTATTATTGCGCTTACTATCCTCTCTACGTCGCCTTTGGACCCTTTTGGGAAGACCCGCAACCCGTCCCAGCAACCCCGAAACAGCAACTACCCCAGGTGCATCAGCTTGTTAAAAAACAATCGCGTGATACTCAACCGCCTCCCCCTTCTCCTCCCCCGGTCCTTCCTGTAGTACGGACTAAGCAATGCTGTCCCGTGGAGCGCTTCAAGAATTGTTCGGTCACTCCGAAGGAAGCCAACAAGGAATGGAAGGTAGCGGAGCGTTTAAAAAGATCGGAAGAGCCCTTCTGGACGAAGCTTCACACCTTCACCCAGCCTTGGGCAAGATCGGGACTATTGCTAGGCGTCGTCGCAGTCATCGTTGGTGCAATTCTCCAATCGACTCCAAACGGACGAGGAGTTGAACTTGCTGGAAGTGTCGTTTGGATTTCGGTGATGGCGTGGCTGACGACCTGGACGATTCTCTATTTTTCCCGCATCTGGGAAACGAAACGAGAGGATGTGCTTACTCAGCGTTTCATTTTGTTGGGATGCGGAGCGGTCCTTGGAATCGGTAGTAGCTATTTGAGTGACTATTTGCATCTTCCTTGGGATGAACTGGCGCAGACCCGACATTTTGGTGGAGGAGCAGGTCTCGCAAGAGCTTTCGAACGAACTGGGGTACAGCTTTACGGCGAGAACCGAGTCCCGTTGCTTCCTGTCCATATCGGCTTCTTCGCTGCGTTGTTGTTCTTGGTCCGTTGGTGGCGACAATCGGACTTTTTGCGCAAGAGGCGATTCAGTCTCTTCGGAGTTGCGGCGGCTGTGGGGGCAGGAGCTATCGTCCAAATCTTCCTTCCGTTTTTAGGGGGATGGGCTTTAATCCTCGCGGGGGCGATTTCCGTTGCCTTGCAACTCTCATCCCCATGGAAGAGCTACGATGCCTAAGATATTGCCCCCCCAATGTAGAACGGAATTCATTCCGTTAAACAACGCCTCCAATCAAAGCCCCTACCAGCACGGAGAGCCCCTCCATCATTCATGGCACTTCAAGTCCACCGCTCGCGGCGAGAGGGGCGGTCGCGTGGCACGTCCCTGAGGCACGAAGGGCGTGCTGCGAGACCTTGGCTTGGGTGCGTGGTTGCCAACGCTGTCCCTCGCTTACGCCACGGGTTGTGATTCGGGCCGCCGCTCCGCGTCGGACAAAAACGCTCATCCTGAAAAATACTTCGAGGGTTTACCTGATGAAAAAGATACTGATCGCGTTGGTTTGCCTACCGCTTTTCATCGCCGCACCGGCCTTTGCCGAGGATTCGCCTCTCCCCGAATGGACGCAACGAGAAGGGAAAGAAGTGGATGGGACGCTTCAATTCCCCGTGTTGGTGACGTTGCTGCATGACACGGAGAACGGAGAGGATTCGTTTCGCGAGGAGATTCGAGATGCTGTGTTCGCGTATCTCGATGCGCACGTTTTGAAACATACCAAAGCATCGCAAATCCAAGAGTTGACCCCAAGCTATATTGAACACTGGATTGCACCGAACCATTCGCACGAGTCGACAGTGGAGTTGGGATCGGGAAGCTATCAACAGATCTGGCGAATGATCAAGATCGATTCACGAGAGCGGAAGAAGCTGGAACGCTGGGATCGTCTTCAAATTACCAAGGACCGAGAGATCAAGGTCGGTCGGCTAGCAGGGGTTTCCTTGTTAGGCATGCTGATCGCCTCCGGCGCCATCGGAGCGCTCGCCAAGCGAGAGCGTTCGAAGCGGAAGGTAGTTGCGTGAAATGGTTTTCGTTGAGAAATGGTTCTCGTCCGGTAGGGGCCCCAGGAATCTCAAAGCGATAATCTTGGCTTTGAATCGCGTAGCGATGGTAGCATTTAGCCGTGGGCGTAAGCCCACGGTTAGCGGGTCCACTTTGCTTTGGAGCCGCGAATGCGGCGGCAGCACGGAGCATTGCAAGAGGTGCTATCGCCGCCTTCGCGGCTCGGAAAACTCATTCGTCTGGAATCCGTGGGCTTACGCCCACGGCTAAATGCTGCCATCGCTACGCGATTCCCATCGAGACGGAGGTCAACAGGAGAGTGTCGAATATGCCTATTATCGCCGAGTTACAAACATGGGCGGAGACGCCCATGCCACGTGTTCTTCCCAAAGTCTAAAGCCTAAAGTCCATAGCCTTTCACCGATGAACGACGCAACGAAAAAAACCGAAGCGGAACGCTATCTCGTCGACCGCATTCGCCAGGGAGATCGTGGGGCGTGGCAGTTGCTGATCGATCGCTACGAAGGGAGGCTCCTCGCTTATGTCTCGTCCCGTCTTTCCGAACGGTCGCATGCCGAGGACATCGTTCAAGACACCTTCGTCGGCTTTCTCAATAGCTTAGCGAACTACGATTGCGAACGCCCTTTGGAGAGCTATCTCTTTTCCATCGCGGCCTACAAGTTGACCGATCACTTGCGAAAGCAAGGGCGTCGCCCCGTTAGTTCTTTTACAACGGTGGATAGCACAGGGGATGGAAGTCAGTTCATACCTGCTTCCTATCGCGGGGTAAGCAGCATCGCGAGATCGATGGAACGGCGAGATGCGGAAGAACTCGCCTTGGTAGGAGCCCTTCGAGACCAGATCGCAAAGTGGCGAGCCAATGGAGATTGGAGAAAGCTCATGTGCATCGAGTTGTTATTCGTAGGAGGAACGAGCAACAAAGAGATCGCGGATCGTCTAGGCATGACCGAGCAGCAAGTAGCCAATTACAAGTCCGATTTTCTGCTTCGAACGAAAACTCTTCTCAGTCGCTACGCGAACCGGGAGACTTTTCCCGAGCTGTGATTTGGCAAATCACACGGTGAGAACGAAATGAGCAGTCGTAGGGTGGGCTGACGCATCGGTGGTAAATGGGAGGACGCGAAGCGTCCTCCGTCACAACCCGTGGCGTAAGCGAGGGACAGCGTCGCGAGTGGACGTAGCCAGGGCTGTCAAAAAGTTGGTATTGACATGGGTTTTCGTGCAGCCATTTTGTGCTATCGTCCGACGGGGACGAGCCCCGGTCGGACAAGAAGCGAATCGGAGAACGAAACTTGCGTAAACCTAAATCGCCACAGCTCCAATTTTTTGACAACCCAGGTTTGCGCCCCACCGCTACGATTGAGTTTTCCTAAGGAAGCCTCAATAGTAGTGTTGCCCTTTAGGGAGGTTTTGATCTCCCTTTCGTGAAGGGGAACGCCATTGTGCAACTTCGTTCCTCAGGGACGTGCCACCCTGTTTCTGCTTTTAATTTGGGGGGGATTGGGTTTTAGATTGAAGCTGTCTTGTCGTTAATGTCGTCAAGCCAGCCGCAGGTGGCTAGGTTCCCTACTAGACTTTTTCACCCCCCTATTCGATTGACGTCGCATCGGCCATCCACTAGGATTTTACTAGGAAAATTGGCATTGCAGCTGCGCCCCCTCTTCCTCAAAGCCGATTGTCCGTTTACCGGAATTTCTTTTTTGTTCGTTTTGTTGAGGCGCACTTATGAAAACTAGTCGTAGGTCTGGATTTACTCTCGTGGAGCTTTTGGTGGTCATCGCGATCATCGGCATTTTGGTTGGGTTGTTGCTTCCTGCGGTTCAGGCTGCTCGAGAAGCTGCACGACGGATGCAATGCTCGAACAATTTGAAGCAGCTTTCGTTGGCGTTGCACAACTACCATTCGACGTTCAACAAGCTTCCTTATTCGGCTCACGTGCAAACGGGAGCTGTAGGGACTCGTCAAAGAGGATGCTCTTGGATCGTCCGCATTTTCCCGTATATCGAGCAGAATGCAGCGTACAACTCGTTAGAGTTTGTCGGTGACTTCACCATGCAAGATGGACCGACAACACCGAGCAATTACGAGATCTTGAAAGCGTTGCGAGTTCCTGGCCTTGATTGCCCATCGAGTCCACTCCCCAAGACGCGAACGTACAATACCCATTCCAACGGTAGCATGACCATTCAGATGATCAACTACGTCGGTATTGCTGGTTCGTATTGGCGCGGTGGGACATCGACGATTGTGTCGACCGATCCGCAGCACAATCAATATGGGATTGCCGTCCACAACGGGGTCCTCACTCCGTGGGCATCGAACAGCACAGCAGCATCCTTCGGTATGATTCCGGATGGAACAAGCAACACCATGGCGGTTTCCGAGCAAAGCGCCTACTACACCGACGCCAACGGCAACAAGATTGATCGCCGTAGCAATGGGCATATCGGTGGAGCCTGGAGTGGCGGAGGTGGTGCTCAAAACTGGACGCAAAACGTGACAACGGTCAGATATACGATTGGAGTCTTCGGAGGAGCCGGGAATGCCAATCCTTATGACGTCAACGTGACGCTCAACAGTGCTCATACGGGGGGAGTTAGCACGACTCGTGCTGATGGTTCGGTGCAGTTCCTCTCCGAAGGAGTAGCCTTCGAAGTGTTGACAGCCCTCGCCGATCGAATGGACGGTTCATCGATTTCGGTGGACTAGTCGACTACGTGTTTGTTACCTTCATCTTCACACATCGGTTAACTTGATGAGTATTTTGTCGAAATTGAGCCAAGGAGCGCTCCTGGCAGTTTGTTGCCTGTTTCTTGTCGGATGCGATCCCTACCGTGGGAATATTCCTGTTACGGGTACAGTAACTCTTGACGGCGATCCCTACCCGAACGCGCAGGTTCGCTTTGTGCCAAAGGAGGGAGGACGCCCGGCGATGGGAATCTCAGATTCCACGGGAGCTTACAAACTGGTTTATATTCGAGAGACTCCGGGGGTTCCTCCCGGGGAGTACCGAGTCGACATCACAACGATGTTTGTAACGACCTCGGATGCTGACAATGGGAGAGAGCCACCCGAAAAGCTTCCCAAAAAGTACAACGTCACGAGCGAATTAAAAGCGACGGTCGACAAAGAGCACGCTGTTCACGACTTCGCTCTGACGTCTAAATAAGAACGTTGCCAATAGCACGATTCATCTACAACCGCACTTCTTCGGAAGTGCGGTTTTTTTATGGAGGGGCTGAGGGGGGACTGACGCATCGGTGTTAAAGGGTAGGACGCGAAGCGTCCTACCATCACAACCCGAGGCGTTAGCGAGGGATCGCATCGCGAGTGAACGTAGCCCTTGTCGGGAACATCTAAGGCGCCGGGTGGCACGCCCCCGAGGCACGAAGGGCGTGCTGCGAGACCTGGGTGGATGCCTGGTTGCCAGCGCTGTCCCTCGCTTACGCCACGGGTTGTGATGGGGG
>CAYMXM010000307.1:0-6313 GCA_964394065.1 uncultured Pirellula sp.
GCTTGATCATGCTCCTAACCAACGCAAAAAGCATCCGCGACGTAATCCTGTTCCCACTGCTAAGGCACGAGGTTTGAGGAGGGGAATTCCCCTCCCCTTTGGGCAACGGGGAGGCCTCGAAGCGGGGCGAGGAAAACTTCAAGACTTAAACCTTACACCTTACCTCTTACACCTTAACTAACCATGGAAGCTGGAATTGTCGGACTCCCGAATGTTGGGAAAAGCACTCTCTTTAATGCGCTTACCGGCGCGGGGAACGCACAAGCGGCCAACTATCCGTTTTGTACCATCGAGCCGAACGAAGGGATCGTCAGCGTTCCCGACGATCGACTGACCCGCATCACGAAGTTCATCACCCCGCAAAAGACCATCCCTGCGATCCTCAAATTGGTCGATATCGCCGGGATCGTCAAAGGTGCGAGCGAAGGGCAGGGGCTTGGGAATAAATTCCTCAGCCACATTCGGGAAGTGGATGCGATCCTCCAAGTCGTCCGATGCTTTACCGATCCCGACGTGATTCATGTCGGCGGAAAAGTCGACCCGATCGCAGATATCGAAACGATCGAGATGGAATTGATGTTCTCGGATATCGAGTCCCTCGAAGGGGCACTCCCCAAAGCGGAACGGGCTGCGCGCACGGGAGACAAGGAAGCCAAACTGCGGGTGAGCGCTATTCAAAAGTGCTTGGAGCATCTGCGGAAGGAAGAACCACTTCGAAAGTTCAAGCTCGACGAAGCCGAAGCGAAAGCGATCTCCAGCTACGGGCTTATGACGGCCAAGCCGATTCTTTATATCGCGAACGTCGATGAGAACGACTTGCAAGGAACGAGCGAAACGGTTCAGCGCGTTCGAGAGTTTGCCGAGAAGGTTGGAGCCCAGGTGGTTCCTGTTTGTGCCAAACTGGAAGCGGAGATCGCCGAGCTGGATGAACCCGATCGAACGGAAATGTTAGAAGGAGTGGGACTCGAGCATCCAGCTCTTCAGACCGTAGCGCAAAAGGCGTATCAGACCTTGGGTTTGCAGAGTTATTTCACTGCCGGTGAAAAGGAAGTGCGGGCTTGGACGATCCCGATCGGCGCGACAGCCCCCCAAGCGGCAGGGGTGATCCACAGCGATTTTGAACGCGGTTTCATTCGCGCCGAGGTATACACGCTCGCCGATCTAGAACATTTCGGGACGGAGAAAGAGATTCGCCAAGCTGGAAAGCTCCGTACCGAAGGAAAGTCGTATATCATGCAGGATGGTGATATCTGCCACTTCCTGTTTAACGTTTAACCCAACGGCGGCTCCGTGATTTCCCGACGCCTTTTTTCAGCAGCGATTCTCATCAGCTTGTCGCTAGGTTTGATCTGGCTGGATTTAAACCACCAAGTCCGTGGGCAAGCGGGGCTGTGGACCCTGCCGATGTTAGCCCTCTTTGCGTTGGGAACGGTATGGGAGTTCGCCTCGTTGCTCGCGCGGCGTTGGGAAGTGCAACCTCTGTTGGTTCTGGGAAATGCGACCGTCGCGCTCCTCGTTTCTTTGTTTCCCGTTTGGTATAGCTTGGTAACCCAAAACCCTTATCCGGTCGATTGCCCGGTAGGGCGATTGGGTTGGATCCTCATCGGGATCATGGTTGGAGTGGGAGCGAGTGGAATTCAATCCTTGCTTCGCTTTGGAAAAGTAGCTGGGGAGGATGCGTCGCAACTTACCTCGCATCACGAGCGAACCACGTTGGGGTGGTTGTTGTCTTCTATGGTGATTTGTTACGTCATCAGTGGCATCATGGTATGGCAAGTCATACGGATGCGCGGGGAGGCAACGGGACTTTATGAATTGATCGCATTGCTCGCCATCATCAAGTTTGCAGATGCTGGGGCATATTTTGCAGGAAAGCTATTTGGTAGAACGAAGCTCATTCCTTCCGTCTCTCCTGGTAAAACGGTCGAGGGGCTCCTCGGTGGCTGCTTGTTCGCAGTGATCGTCTCGTACATCGCATTTCGATGGGCGTTGCCTCAACTAGGAATGGAACCAGGTCCTTTCGTTTGGGGACCGGCACTCTTTGGGATCCTTTTAACCCTCGTAGGGCTCGTAGGGGATTTGCTGGAATCGATGGTTAAGCGGAGTGTAGGGGCCAAGGATAGCGGTAAGGTATTACCAGGCCTCGGTGGGGTATGGGATGTCACAGATTCCGTTATACCTGCCGCGTTTGTTAGTTATCTTGGATTGATGGCCCATTTGTAGAGCAGGCTTGTAGAGCAGGCTTGAGGGGTGAGGCTTGAGACTTGAGGAAGAAGGCTAAGCTTTAGAAATCCGCTCCCCTCGCCCCGCTTCGGGGAGAGGGGCTGGGGGTGAGGGGTAGAAGGGCTAGCAACAAAAAACCAAGTTGAGAACTCACAGGTGCCAACTACGCATCCGGTGTGTTCCGTGGTCGCCTTGGCCCGACAGGTGATTGCAATAGTAAGGATAGGCGGCTTGCCATCTGTCCCTGGAATAGAATCCGCGACCACTTCACACACCCTACGACTACGAAACCACTCAACACCCTACGATTACTCACCCCTCACTGCTTATACCCATCCCTTTAGCCTTAAGTCTTTAGCCTTTAGCCTCCCCCCAAATGTCTGAATCCACAATTACCCTTGCCGATCCTCATGTTGCGTTGCAGCTTTTTGGGCCGAACGATAACAATCTTCGTTTGGTGCGAAACCAGCTCGGCGTGGCGATTACCCATCGCAACGGGCAGATTCGAATTGCGGGTGCTGCCGAGTCGGTGCGTCTTGCGACCGAGGTTTTAGAGCGGTTGAAGGATCGCGTTTACCGAATGGGCAAGCTGGAGCCCGATGACGTTGCTGAGGCCCTGGGAGGGATGACCGAAAAACGTTCCACTCCGGGTTTCGAACGAAACAACGAAGTCGCGATCGGAAACGCAGGTCGCAGAATAAAACCTCGGACCGAAGGGCAAGCAACTTACTTAGAAGCGATCCGTCAACACGACATGACCTTCTGCATCGGCCCGGCGGGTTGCGGGAAAACCTATCTTGCGGTCGCGATGGCTGTCGAAGCCCTGAAGTCCAAGTCGGTCCGTAAGGTTGTTTTGGTTCGCCCTGCCGTGGAGGCAGGGGAAAGTCTCGGCTACTTGCCTGGCGATCTCCATGAGAAGCTCAACCCATATCTGCGTCCTCTCCTCGACGCGATCAACGAAATGATCGACTTCGATCAAGTTAAATTTCTTATGGAGCAGAACGCGATCGAAGTAATTCCGCTTGCCTACATGAGAGGCCGGACATTGAACCAAGCTTTTGTTATATTAGACGAAGCGCAAAACGCGACCGTCGCTCAGATGAAGATGTTTTTGACTCGGATGGGCGAAGGTTCCAAGATCGTCGTTTCGGGGGACATTTCCCAAGTGGACTTGCCTCTGGGGACGACTAGCGGATTGCGAGATGCCGTCCAACGATTGGATGGTATCCAAGGGATAAGCTTCGTCCGACTGACAGAAGGAGACATTGTGCGACACCCATTAGTACGCAAGATTGTGGCCGCATACGAGGGGCAAAACGCCCCCGGCAGCCGCTCAGTACGACGCAATCCTTCGGATGATCGCTAGTACGAAAACACTTTATCGTGTCCACCGCAAATCCTAAAAACCGCTTCGAACGGGCCGCTAACCTGGGGATCGATCGTTATCCATGGAGGGCTTGGCTCGCACAAGCCGTGACATGGGAGTCCCTCGGGAAACTGGGCATCGCGCTCGCTGTTGCGCTGGTGATCGTTCTCTTCGTCCGTGCTTGGGAGCCTCCGTTCGCGTACCGACAAGGCTACGTTCCTCAGCGCGCAATCCTGGCTCGAGTTCCATTCCAGGTAATCGACGAGGTCAAAACGGAGGTTTTGAAATCACAAGCGGCGCGAGAGGTCTATTGCATTTACGAGAATCGAAGCGAACCGATCGTGCAGGTGCTCGGTGCCCTTCGAGATGCACTCCAATCGATGCGCGATGAGCCCGATGTCGCCTCCCTCTCCAAACAGCAATCGGTCACGTTGGAATCGATGGAGGTTTCGTCTCTTGATCCCGACCAACCTAAAATATCCCACGAGGAAGCCCTTTCGGTCATCCATAAAATCTTGGCAACTCCCGCCGATTGGACGAAATACACGTCGGCCATGCATGCCGTGATGGATCCTGTCCTCGAAACGGGGACTCTCAAGGCGCTCGCTCATGATCTGGAGTCGGGGAATCAACGCTACCTTCGAATCGTCAAGCCGGGGAGCGAAGGTAAAGCGATCGATGCGGATGTTCAGCGTGTTCGACTAGCCGAACTTCTCCCCGCCCTTCGCAACTCCTTGGTCCGAGAGTATCGAAATCATTTCGGGTCCGACGAATCGACGACTCTGGCGCGCATGGTTCACAATTACCTTACGGTCCACATGCCGACGACCCTCACCCTACGAACCGACTTGAGCAATAAGGCGAGGCAGGATGCGATTGCTGCGGTGAAGCCGGCCATGGTTTCCTATGACCCGAACTTCGGTTCGGTCGTTCCGATCGGAAAGATACTAGGGGGCAAAGAAATTGCACTCCTCCGCGCGGAGCATGAAGCCTATATCGGGAAGATGACTTGGAAGCAGCATCTGCAACGTCTCGCGGCTTATTGCGGTCTCATCGCTGCTCTCTATCTCTTGTGCGGTTTCTCGATCTATCAATCTCTCGACCGAACGCTGATCACCGATCCGTTTCGCCTGACAAGACTCTTAGGGCTCTGTTTATTGTGCATCCTTTGTGCTGTACTGGCTGCGAACGATCCACTTCGAGCGGAGATCGCTCCGGTGACGTTGACGGCGATCGCTGCAACATTGGCGTTTGGTCGACCGACCGCTTTGATGTTGATGGCGGCTTTATCTCTCCTCGTCGCGTTTAGCACGCGGGTCGATCTATCCGAGTTCATCATTCTTTCCAGTGCATCGGCGGGCGCGATTCTGTTGTGCGGTCGGATTCGAAACCGAACACGATTGATCTATGTCGGGATCGGAATCGCGACGATCGTCTTCTTTACCGCGCTAGGGTTGGGGGTAATGACCGGCCAATCGGGGGGGGTGATCACCGACGGGCCTGCGATGAGTGGTATGCAGTCCGAATCGGCTAGCATCTTCCCGATGCAATTGATCTACGATGCAGCTTGGTTGGCGATCATCGCGTTTGCTTGTGGGCCGATGATGGCAGGACTTCTTCCCCTTTTCGAACGCTCGCTCGATTTCCAAACCGACTTGAGTTTGTTGGAGTTGAGCGATATGAGCCATACCCTTCTCCGGCAGTTGGCCCAGCGAGCCCCGGGAACTTACAACCATAGTATTTCGGTGGCTGCGCTGGGAGAATCTGCCGCCGAGGCGATCGGGGCGAACGGCCTGCTCGTTCGTGTGGGAGCTTGCTTTCACGACATCGGTAAAATGTTTAAGCCGAACTACTTCGTCGAAAATCAAACACCGGGTGCGAATCGGCATGATACATTGCAACCAGCGATGAGTACTCTCATCATCATCGCCCACGTGAAGGATGGGGCCGACTTAGGACGGCAGCACCGATTGCCAAAACGGATTATCGACTTCATTGAACAACACCACGGAACGACTCTCGTCGAATACTTTTTCCGAATGGCATCCAAGAAGAGCGAATCCGATCCCCATGCAGAGGAGGTCGAGGAAGCTTCCTTCCGATACCCTGGCCCCAAGCCTCAGACGCGAGAAGCCGCCGTCTTGATGATTTCCGATGCGGTGGAAAGCGCTTCGCGGGCTTTGGTTGAACCGACACCTGCCCGATTGCAAAACCTCGTCGATCAAATCGCGATGAAGAAGCTCTTAGATGGACAATTCGACGAATGCGCTCTCACACTTAAAGAGATCGAATTGATCAAAACGTCGTTAGTGAAAAGCCTCACCGCGATTTACCATGGACGGATCAAGTATCCAGAGAAACAAACAGCAAGCTGATTCGCCCCCCAATGTGGAACGGAATTCATTCCGTTAAACAACGTCTCCAGGGGAAGGCTTTAGGCATTGGACTTTAGGCTTTAGGAAGAGGGAATATCCTCTTTCTTTCCGGCGTCGATCATAACTTGGGCCAATCCTGGGCTGTCAAAAAGTTGGTGTTGTGGCGATATCGGTTTGCGCAAGTTTCGTTCTCTAATTCGCTTCATGTCCGACCGGGGCTCGTCCCCGTCGGACACCGCTTTGGCGCCCTAGATCGCGCCGCGCTTTAAGATATCTGCTCCCCTCGCCCCTTTTAGGAACTGTCCCGAAATAACTTCCGCGTTTTAGTCTTGGCACGCGTTGCGTTTTA
>CAYMXM010000308.1:0-6312 GCA_964394065.1 uncultured Pirellula sp.
TACGTGCACTCGCGACGCTGTCCCTCGCTTACGCCACGGGTTGTGATGGGGGGGCACTTCGTGTCCCCCCTAACCTACGCGACCGGTGCGGCGACGAGTGGAGAGGGGGCGATTTCTTCGGCCGAGATTTTTAAAAGATCCTCGGACTCTTGGATGCGCACGCAATCGACATAGTATCTCCTCTTTCCGTTGACATCCTCTTCCACGAGCCCATGAATGTCGGTGTGGAAGCCGGGAAACTGCTCGTTGAACATCCTTGCAAATCGGAGGAAATCGACGATCGACTTGTTAAACCGCTCGCCGGGAATCAACAGTGGAATCCCAGGAGGATAGGGAGTCAAGAGAACGGCGGTTGCTCGTCCCTCCAATTGATCGATCTCCACGCGGTCGATCTCTTCGTGAGCCATCATAGCAAATGCATCGGAGGGCTTCATCGCGGGTTGCATCGGGGACAAATACATCTCCGTGGTCACCTTCGCAACATCGTGTTTGCGGTAGGTGTCGTGGATCTGCTGGCAAAGATCCCGCAATCCGATGCGCTCGTACATCGGAAACTGCTGGCAGAACTCCGGCAGGATCTTCCACATCGGCTGGTTCTTGTCGTAGTCGTCTTTGAACTGTTGAAGCGAACTCAACAGAGTGTTCCAACGCCCCTTGGTGATGCCGATCGTGAACATGATGAAGAAGGAGTAGAGCCCGGTCTTCTCGACGATGACTCCATGCTCGACGAGGTATCGTGTCACGATCGATGCCGGGATCCCGGTCTCTGCGAACTGGCCAGAGACGTCGAGTCCCGGCGTGATGACCGTCGCCTTGATCGGGTCCAACATGTTGAACCCAGGAGCGATCCGGCCGAATCCGTGCCAAGTATCTCCGGTATGAAGCATCCAATCTTCTCGCGTCCCGACCCCTTCCTCGGCTAGCGTATCGGGGCCCCAAACTTTGAACCACCAATCGTTCCCCCATTCATCGTCCACTTTGCGCATCGCGCGTCGGAAGTCGAGGGCTTCCATGATCGACTCCTCGACGAGGGAGGTCCCTCCTGGTGGCTCCATCATCGCCGCAGCTACGTCGCAGGAGGCGATGATCGCATACTGCGGGGAGGTCGAGGCATGCATCAGATAGGCTTCGTTGAAAGTGTGCCGATCTAGCTTCTTATACTGAGGCTCCCGGACGAGGATCTGCGAAGCCTGTGAGATCCCGGCGAGCAATTTATGGGTCGAGTGGGTCGCAAAGATCATCGACTCTTTCGGCGCGGGGCGATTCGGGCCGATGGCGTGCATGTCTTTGTAGAAGTGATGGAACGATGCGTGAGGGAGCCAAGCTTCATCGAAATGAAGGGTCCCGATCTGTCCGTCGAGCATCCGCCGCAACTCTTCTACGTTGTAGATGATCCCGTCGTACGTGCTCTGAGTGATCGTCAGGATGCGAGGCTTGCGGTCAGGGTACTTGGCTTGCGCCTCGCGAGCGAATGGATTCGCTTCAATCTTCTTTTGGATGTTGTCGGGATGAAATTCTTCGAGAGGAATCGGGCCGATGATCCCCAGGTTGTTTCGAGTCGGTGTCAAAAAGACCGGAACCGCACCGGTCATGATGATCGCGTGAAGAACCGATTTGTGGCAGTTCCGGTCGACGACGACGATGTCACCATTGGCGACGGTGGAGTGCCATACGATCTTGTTGGATGTCGAGGTCCCGTTGGTCACAAAGAAGCAGTGATCGGCCCCGAAAATGCGCGCGGCGTTCCGCTCGGAAGCTGCCACCGGTCCGGTGTGATCCAGGAGCTGCCCCAGCTCTTCGACGGCGTTGCAAACGTCGGCACGGAGCATGTTCTCCCCGAAGAACTGGTGAAACATTTGCCCGACTGGACTCTTGAGAAATGCGACCCCTCCGGAATGCCCCGGACAGTGCCAAGAATAGGAGCCATCTTGGGCGTAATGCACCATCGCCCGGAAAAAGGGAGGGGCCAGTCCATCGAGGTAAGCCTTTGCCTCGCGAAGAATGTGCCGGGCGACGAACTCCGGAGTATCTTCGAACATATGGATGAAGCCATGAAGCTCCCGAAGAATGTCGTTCGGAATGTGGCGAGAGGTTCTCGTTTCCCCGTAGAGGAAGATCGGAATATCGGCGTTCTTGAACCGAATCTCCGCGATGAAGTTCCTGATGTTCTCCAGGGCCGAGCCCATCGATTTCTCGTTGGCAAACTCATCGTCGTCGATCGAGAGAATGAAGGCCGAGGCGCGGCTCTGTTGCTGAGCAAACTGGGAGAGGTCACCGTAGTTGGTTACCCCTGCAACCTCGATACCTTCCCGTTCGATCGCTTCGGCGAGGGCTCGAATTCCTAAACCAGAGGCGTTGCCGGAGAGAAAATCCTCGTCGATGATGACGACCGGAAACTTGAACTTCATATAGGGCCTTCTTAAAGATCCGTTGGGTGAAAGTCTGCCAGGAAACTACCTGGAAGACTCCATCAACGTACCGAAGTCGGCGATCCTAGAAAAGCGTTATTCCACCAATTTGCGCAGGGTTGTAATGCGTCACTCGCCGCAAAGCGGCGAGCTCCTTACGTGGCCCGAAAATCACAACCCGTGGCGTAAGCGAGGGATAGCGCTGGCAACCAGGCATCCATCCCAGGTCTCACAGCACGCCCTTCGTGCCTCAGGGGCTTGCCACCCGGCCCCTTAGATGTTCCCGACAAGGGCTACGTGCACTCGCAACGCTGTCCCTCGCTAACGCGTCGGGTTGTGATGGGGGGACGCTTCGTGTCCTCCCCCTTAACACCGATGCGTCAGGCCACTCGGGGAGTGGGGAATGAGAATCTTACGCTTTACACTGTTCCTAAAGTCCAAAGCCCATAGTCCCAAACCTTGCCTTAGACTGTAACGGTTTCTTTAATCTTCTGGAGAAAGTGATCTCCGCCAGACTTGCTGAGCTCTTCGGCATGCTTCTCTGCTTTTTCTTGGTCATCGTAGTCGAAAACCGCAACTCGCTTGAGGTTTTGATTGAAGACCCCCCAGTAGAGCTTAATTCTCGTTTCAGCAGCCACTTTTCGAGTCCGCTTCGGCTTCACAACAGGGGTTTCAGCAGCCTCTGCTGCATTGGTTTGGTCGACTTCCGTGGCGGCCTTCTTCTTGCGGGGGGATTTCGCTGCGGTTGGCATGGAATGATGACTCCAGATAAATCGAAGAAAGCATAAAGCTAGCAAATGCCAGCAAAGTAATGGCGCGCGGTCCAAATCCGTGAGAAAAACAGGAGCACGCACACTTGTGGAAGTACCATTATATGCGATTCACCAGTTTCCCCCAACCGATAGACTGGAAAAAATGAGTTCTCAACAGGTTTCAGACCTCAGGTTTTAGACTTCAGGGAAAACAGGGGGGATAAACCACGAATCGGACGAATCTTACAAATAGACTTGAGGGTGAGGCGAGACGCCCAGGCCACGATAGTTACGGATTGAATCCCCCTCGGAAGACGAAATAGACTGCGCCGCACATGCAGAGGGATGCCCAGAGGTAGTCCCACTTCAAACCTTGCTTCATGTAGAAGTAGATAAACGGAACGAAGACGCAAAGGGTGATAACCTCTTGCAGGATCTTGAGTTGTCCGAGCGACATTGCTTGGTAACCGATTCGGTTTGCCGGGACTTGTATCAAGTACTCGACGAACGCAATTCCCCAACTGACTAGAACGGCGAGAAACCAAGGTTTATCCGCCATGTCTTTCAAATGGCCATACCAAGCCATCAGCATAAAAAAATTGGAAAGAACCAGAAGCAACACGGTCCAGAAGATCGTCATATTTCACCGTAACGAAAGAAATTACTCACCAACCAGCGCAACTTTCTCTGATCGAATCGCGAGCGCGAGCAGTGTAGCTAACGACGGATAAACGGAAAAGCGGCGCCCCCCCGCTTACGAGTTCGGGTTCCATTCGGGGAACTGTTCCAGCTGCGCCTTGAGAGAGAAACGGGCGCGGTTGAGTCGGGATCGGACGGTACCGATACTGATTCCTAAGACCTCCGCAATTTCTTCGTAAGACATATCCTCCATTTCTCGAAGGACTAAGATGGCGCGGTGGTCTTCGGTCAGCAACGCGAGGGCCTTGTGGACGAGCGTGGCGTCTTCGAAACGAGTGATTCGTTCGTCGGGGAGTTCCCCGTCGCATTCAGGGTCTTGCCCTAGCGCTTCCCGGCCGGCGTCCAAGGAGAGATACCCACGGTTTCGCCGCCTCTTCGCGAGGGCAAAGTTGAACGCAATCCGATAGAGCCAGGTGAAGAACCTGCTGTTTTGCTGAAATGTTTCTAGCTTCAGGTAGGCTTGAATGAAGGCTTCCTGGACGACGTCCTCCGCCTCCTCGGCATTTCCCACGACGCTGATCATCGCGGTGTACAGACGATCTTGGTAGCGCTGGACCAGCACTTCGAATGCCTTGCAATTTCCTGCAAGGGAGGATTCGATAAGATCTTCTTCGTCGTTCACCAAGCAGACTACCTACAAATTGGGTCGCAACACGCGTAGGAACCTACCCAGCCCACCTCGCGAGATTCGTATATGTTGAAAATAGCAGGCAACTCGGCACTTCCCAGTAGATAGGGAAAAACAGAGGGAGAAATCCTCAAAAACACCCTAATAATCGGAAGATTGTAGCGGGAGAAGGAGGAATTATCACAGTTTGGCCGTCAGGCCATTGCTTTGACAATGCCGGTGCGGAAGGTTGTAATGAAGCCCCTCGGGAATGGTTCTAACCCCCTCAGGTCTGCTCGGTAGGAATGACGCAATGTTGGATCGCGAAGAGTTTGTGGAACAGGCCTATTTTTTCAGTGTTCTCTACGAGCGACTCGGACAGGACACGACCTTGCAAGAACTCCTTGAACAGGGGCGATTCGAAGTCCTGGCGACGACCAAGCTCCCCCTGGCGATCGACTTCCTGTCGGTCGAACTGAAGCATACGGGAGTGATCGCCCCTGCGATGAAAAAGATCGCGCACTACTTCACCCCCTTTCAAACCTTCATCGTCGAACAGTCGGAAACGGACCGCGGAAGGTTCGATTTCAGAACCGCCCTCCTGATCTTGAAACACCAAGCGGAGTATCGCAGCCGTTCGGACAATCGCCAAGGTTTCTTTCTCTACCAGTTCGAAACCCTTTGTCGAAACCGTTTGAACTACGACCAAGGGCTCAAAGCGATGAGCGAAGACCCTCTCTACCCCCCGGAGTGGAAGGAATGGATTCTGGTGGTTCGCCGGCAGCTAGGCTTCGTCGATATCGCCGACTTGATCTATGGCCGTAGCGAAGAGTTTGTCAAATACCGAAAACGACACCTCGGCGAGGACGCGGAAGCGGAGTATCCGATTCTCTTCGGGGAACGGGAAGGAAAAATCGCTTTTGCGAACCGCCAAAAGGACCCTCTTTTTCTCTTCGCCGCCATGCAACGCCATCTCGGCTACCCAGCCGTTCCCAAACGGGAGATCCAAGACAACACGTTGGAAATGGTCCCTCAAATGCAACGTCGGATCGAGCGACTGGAACAGCGCATTAAGTTCATGGAAGAAGAACAACGCCACGGAATCGACATCACCAAGTTCTATTCGGGACACAAACCCGTTTCGTTGGAGGAATAGTGCTGGGACGTTCCAACAAGTCGGTTACAAATTCGATCGCTGGCTCGATGTCGCTTTTTATCAGATGATTTTGCCTAGCGGGTGAGATTGGTATCGGTAGGTGTCGAGTTTATGAGGGTAAGAGAAAAGCTACCGAAGTACACGTATTATTTTATACCGGTGTTTCTTATCTCTTTGGCGGTCGTAGAAACTGCCTTGGGAATCAATGGAGACAGGAACGAGCTCGTGTCTGTTGGGTGTTTTTGGATTCGTCTCTTTCTGTTTTTGCTGGCGGTTCCTCTACTTGGAATTCCCTTGTTTATTGCTTTTGTAAGGATGGCTTTCCGATTTCCGTCGGGGGGTAACTTCACGTTGTTTGTTTCTGGGATAGTTCAGTTGTTTTCGCTTCCCCCTTCCATCACTACAAAAAGCCCTTGGTTCTCAAAACTGTACTATGGCACCCTGTTGGTTTTCTTGTTGGTGGAGGTTGTCGCCCTCGTGGAATTGATGTGGGCGGCTTGGAAGACCTTTGGGGTTTAATCGCGTAGCGATGGTTTTGGTTTTGAATCGCGTAGCGATGGCAGCATTTAGCCGTGGGCGTCAGCTTGGGCTGTCAAAAAGTTGATGTTGCGGGAATTTCGATTTGCGCAAGTTTCGTTCTCTAATTCGCTTCTTGTCCGACCGGGGCTCGTCCCCGTCGGACACCGCTTT
>CAYMXM010000309.1:0-6274 GCA_964394065.1 uncultured Pirellula sp.
GGGGCGAGGGGAGCAGAGATCTAAAACGCAGCGCGTACTAAGACGCCCGGGCCACGTCACTACGTCACCGGCTCGCACTCGGCCCAGTTCAGTCCGGACTTCACATCGACCTGCAGCGGGACACGGAGGGGGAGGACGCTGGTCATCGTTTCTCGAACGAGCTCCGCAAGCTGCGCAACATAATCATCTCGACAATCGAAGATGAGTTCGTCGTGAATCTGCAAAATCATCGCGGCTGGCCAATCCAGCTTGCGCAACTTCTTGTCGATCTCGATCATCGCCATCTTGATCATATCTGCAGCAGAACCTTGGATGACCGTATTAATCGCCATTCGCTCCGGTTCAAGGAGTTGTTTCTTCTTGTTATCGGGTAGCGAAGGAAAATCGCGAATCCCCTTCAAGTATCGCTTTCTTCCCGACATCGTAGAGACATAACCTTCTTTTCGGCACTCCTCAAGTGTATCGCTGATGAAACCGCGTACAGCAGGATAGCGGTCAAAGTAGCGGTCGATGAACTCGCTCGCTTCCTCTCGCGAAATTCCTAACCCTTTAGCAAGCCCAAACGGGCTTTGGCCATAGATGATTCCAAAGTTCACACCTTTGGCGGAACGTCGCATCGCTGGAGTGACTTGGTCGATCGGAACGCCATTGACTTCGGAGGCGACACGCGTATGAATGTCTTCCATTTCAATAAAGGCTCGCATCATGCTTTCGTCCTGCGAGTAGTGGGCGAGGACTCGCAACTCGATTTGCGAATAGTCTGCAGCGACCAGAGACCACCCCTTATCCCGAGCGAGGAAAGCGGAGCGAATGGAGCGTCCCTCGGCCGTTCGAACCGGAATGTTTTGAAGATTCGGCTCGGCGCTGCTCAACCGCCCTGTCGCTGCGATGTCTTGCCGGAAGGATGTATGCAATCTACCTGTGATCGGGGAAACCATCTTGGGTAACGCGTCGACGTAGGTGTTCTTGAGCTTCGTAAACTGCCGATACTCCACAATCTTCGCCGGGAGAGGATGCTCGGTAGCCAGTTCTTCCAGAACCTCTGCGTCGGTGCTCGCCCCTGTTTTGGTCTTCTTCACGACCCGCAATCCCAGCCGTTCAAAGAGGATCACCCCTAGTTGCTTGGGACTGTCTGGATTGAATGACTCCCCTGCAAGAACCATGATCTCGTCGTACAGATCCGTAAGCCGACTTTGAAATTGAGAGGACAATTCCTCCAACCTCTCCGTGGAAATTCGAATCCCTTCGTATTCCATTCCGGCGAGAACCTCGATCAATGGCAACTCAAGGTTCTCCATCACCGACATCAGTCTCTCGCGCTCCAAACGCTCTCGCATCTGCTCATGCAGGCGATAAGGAACATCGACATCTTCACACGCATAAGTTGCAACGCGAGCCACAGGAACTTGGTCCATCGTGATCTGGTTCTTTCCGGTACCGATCAACTCCGTAATCGAAATGTTTTGATGCCCGAGCCATCGTTTGGCAAGTTCATCCAAGTCGTGATTCCGCCCCCCTGCGTCGAGCAAGTAGTCAGCGACCATCGTGTCGAAAACGATATTCGAGATCGGGAGTCCATGGGCACGGAGCACGATCAAATCGTATTTGATATTCTGCCCGAGGAACCTTCTCTTCGAATCCGCAAGCCATGGCCCCAAGATCTTCTGAACGGTTTCCAGGTCGACGACCTTTTCCCCTTCGGGGGCGCGAACCGGAATGTAGACCGCTTGACCGGTCCCCCACGAGAAGCTAATTCCGACCAAAGCAGCATCGCGAGGACGTGTTGAAGTCGTTTCCACGTCGATCGAAACAAGAAAAACATCGGCCAGTTCCTCGACCAGTTCAGCGAGTGCCTCTGGGGTATCGATCGTCCGATATTGATCCGTCGGAAGAGACTCCAACTTTTCGGTAGCGGACGCGGTCGCATCCTCCAACGCAAGGTAGACCTCCGCGATGCGTCGCATCCCGAGGTCTTGAAACAATTGGGATGCTGCGTCTCGATCGAAGGGACGAGGACGCATCTCGCTCCAGCTCAACGAGATTGGGCAATCGAGTCGAAGCCGAACTAGATCGCGACTCAAAAAGGCGGCATCCCGATGGTTCCGAAGCGCTTCTTGCTTTTTCGCTCCTGCCACACGGTCGATGTTTGCGTAGATGTCGTCGAGATTGCCGAACTGCTCGAGAAGTTGCTGGGCAGCTTTCGGCCCGATGGAAGGGACCCCCGGAACATTGTCAACGGAGTCACCGACGAGCGATTGAAAATCGACCACTTGATCGGGGCGAATTCCCCATACCGCTTGCAGATCCTCCGCACCGAAGGTTTCCCCCTTTCGGACGTTGAACATTTGGACTCGATCGTTGATCAGTTGGCGGCAATCTTTATCACTCGTAACGAGGAGAACGCGGGCCCCCGCATCGGAGGCTTCCTTGGATAAGGTCGCCAAGATATCGTCCGCTTCGAACCCGGGCATGGAGAGCATCGGGATCGAAAGAGTCTCCATGCAGCGATGGATCATCCCGATCTGATCCCGAAGCGCGTCGGGCATCGACTCCCGGTTCGCTTTGTACTGATCGTATAGTTCGTTTCGGAAAGTCTCTTCGGAAGCATCAAAGGCGCAGATGAGAAAATCTGGTTTCCATTGTTGACGAAGGTTTGCGATGTCCCGAAGGAAGCCTTGAACCGCTCCCACCTCTTGCCCGTGCGGGTTTGTCATCGAAGGGAGGGCGTGGAAGACTTGATAGATCAACGAATGAGAGTCAATGATGATAACCATGTCGCCTTCCTGGGGAGTCGGCGGTAAATCCGCGATCGGTTTTGGGGTGGGAGGAGGAGGCGTTTCGCGAACCGGAGTTTCCACGATCTCGTCAAACCCGAGTAGCATCGGCTGCGTTTTGGTCCCTCGTTTTGGCATCTTGTCACCAGTCTTGTTTTTGCGGATTGGAGTTCAGACGGTAATCATAACGCGAAGCGAAAACGAGGATATAGGATGGGTTTAGTTAAGGGGGCGGACGCGAAGCGTCATCCCATCACAACCCGACGCGTAAGCGAGGGACAGCGTCGCGAGTGAACGTGGACTTTGTCTATATTGTTTCTGGCGTCGGGTGGCACATCCCTGAGGCACGAAGGGCGTGCCGCGAGATCTTGGGTTGGATGCCTGGTTGCCAGCGCTGTCCCTCGCTTACGCAACGGGTTGTGATTTTCGCGGACGCGAAGCGTCATCCCATCACAACCCGACGCGTAAGCGAGGGACAGCGTCGCGAGTGAACGTGGACTTTGTCTATATTGTTTCTGGCGTCGGGTGGCACATCCCTGAGGCACGAAGGGCGTGCCGCGAGATCTTGGGTTGGATGCGTGGTTGCCAGCGCTGTCCCTCGCTTACGCAACGGGTTGTGATTTTCTAAGAGGAAGCCATTCAAAATCCTCTCATGCAATCCTCTGCGAACCTCTGCGTCCCCTGCGGTTCAATAGACTCCCTCAATCCTCACCCCTCAAGCCTCTAATCAGCTTTCCAACATGGATCTTCGATTGGTACGCAAAGACGGAATGCTTTGCAGGGATGGGGAAGGTGTCGAGCCTTTTGGCGGGGACGATTAACAAGATTGGCGTGTCGGCGAATGCGGTGAGTTGGGCACACTTGTGGGTCAAGTATTCGGGTGTCCAGAAGCCAACGATCTCCAAATAAACAACACGCCCATCTTCATGGTGGAGTGTGAAGTCCGGAAGAAATATGGTCTGCTTTCTCTGGAGGATCAGCGATTCCCGTTTCAACGTCCATCCCTCGGTATCTGCGTTTTCCCAATCCAGCGAGAAAGTGGCTTCCAGATCCGAATCAAACTCTCGCACCGGCGCAACTTCCGATGAGAGACCGGATTCGCTATCCAAGTACCAACGCAATCTCTCGAACTTCCCCTTGCGAAGAAGTGCAGTTGCTCGCCATCCGCTACATGCAAGGAGTCCTGGCAATAGTTTGGCCATCGCGACGCCATAACGGTGAGTCGATTGGAGGACCGAGGCAGGACCGTCGATGCGAATCCGATATCCACCCGGAGTCACCTCGATTCGATGCATCAGTTTCGCAAGCTTGATGTACCGTATGATCCCTTTGAAATCACGACTCGCTTCGATCACCATCTCCGTTGCGTCGAACAACGCGACTTGCGTTTGGGCGACGTTGTATCGAGCGAGCAGGGACGCAGCATCAGCGTAAGTGTCGAATGCGACGAGCTTGTGGTGCTGAGGCAGGTCGAGCCACATTCTCGAAGCAATCTCGTCCCAAGTAAGAGATAGTTCTTCTTCGAGGACTTTACGAACTTGTGGGATGTCCGCGCCGTATAGCCCCTCCGCTTGATCGCGAATGGGTTGGAATTGACTGGCGAGGGAGAAGACCTTTTGCCGAATCTTGGCCGATTTCCCTGAGCGGTCGGATTCGAATTCAGAGCGTTCATCGAGCAACTTGCAAAACGCTTCGATGCGTTTGGGGGGGACTTCGGGATAGAATGCAAAGGTTCGTTCGATGCGACGATGGAGTTCCCCTCGCTGCAATCCAATTCCCTTTTCATACACATCGAGCATCCGTCGAGCATGGTCTAGGTAGGCATGATCTCCTTCGCGCGTTAGACGGTCCGGGACGAGCCACCCATCTTTAATGCTTGAGATGCCGAGTTCCCTTGTAAGCATCGCTTCTCCGCCGCTTCCTCGATCGATCGACCTCTTGGGTCTCCTGGCAAACAACCTCGTACAAAATGGCCCGCTCGTTTCCTTGCTTTCGCAGAACTCGACCGAGCCGTTGCGTCGCCTGTCGCGTCGAGGCCATGCCTCCTATCACGACAGCTACTTTCACCGAGGGGATGTCGACTCCCTCGTCGAGGATTTGATTGGCGACGATTGCGTTATAAGTTCCATCCCGCAATCCGTCGAGATAGTTTCTTCTCTCCTTCTTTCCACAATGGCTGAGGAGGCAGGGGATCAGAAGACGGGTCGACACCTCGCGCGCCATCGCATTCGAACCGGCGAAGATAACCATCGGAGTGCCTTGATGAAGATGGAGTAGGTCTTCGATGACTCGAAACTTTGCAGCAGCCTTATCCTCGATCGCTTGCCGTTCCCGGTGACCGAGAAGAACGGCGTGGGCTTCTCCGTCCGTTCTTGATTCCGAACAGAGCTTCTGCCAAGTGAAGCCCTCTTCCGTTTGCCCCCTTCGAAAGACATACTCTTGAATCATCTTCCCAAGCTCCTGATAGCGAGCTCGCTCCTGAACGTTGAGCTCGACCGCTATTCGGTAAACGTCGTAATCTGCGAGGGATCCCCCTCGCACGTCGTCGAGCTTCAATTCGTATACGACAGGCCCGATGAGTTCGGTTAAAGAACCGCGAATCGACAGCGTTCCGTCCAGCGTAGCGGTCAACCCGAGTCGATAAGGAGCAGCGCACATACGGGACGCATCTTCTCGGAAGGAACCTCGCAGGTGGTGGCATTCATCGAAGACGATGCACTGAAAGTAGTTCCCCAATCGAGGCATGTGAATGCTCGCACTCTCGTAGGTGGTCACCGATACGGGCTTTCGATTCAAGATGCTGTCCCCGATCACCCCCGCATCATATCCGAGTCCTCGATGGATACGCTGTTGCCATTGGTACATCAAGTCTCGAATCGGGGAAACGATCAATGCGCTGCACCGAAGTTTTTCCAAGATATGCAAAGCGACCTCGGTCTTCCCCGTTCCTGTTGGCATCACGAGGATCCCTTCCTTCTTTTCAAACCACTTTTCGACAGCAGCGTTCTGTTCATCCCGCATCGCATGGAGGGAGACCGAGGGCCAATTGACCGTTTGCCACTGAGGAACCAGATCGACCGTCCCTACGCTGTGGCTTTGGAGAACCTCAGAAATGCGGGAGTAGTAAGACGCTTGGGTCCTCCAAGAGTCGGTCCGATCATCCCATTTCCAAAAACCTTCGGGGAAGTAATGCTGGATTTGTGCTGCCGTCCACCGATCCAGAACAAGAGTTCCGGATTGAAACTCAAGGTTTGCGAGAAATCGATGGGGATTGGGCATGGGAGAAGTTTGAAGTTTGATGGAAGATGGAAGATGCTCCGACGGATCGGGGAGGGGAGCGCGAAGTACAACGTTTCCATTGTAGTCGTAGGGTGTGTGAAGTGACCGCGGTTGAGGCTTGAGGGGTGAGGCTTGAGACTTGAGGAAGAAGAGGGCTTCGCTTTTTGATCTCCGCTCCCCTCGCCCCTTTTAGGGGAGAGGGGCTGGGGGTGAGGGGTTGA
>CAYMXM010000310.1:0-6269 GCA_964394065.1 uncultured Pirellula sp.
TGGGTGGCACGTCCCTGAGGCACGAAGGGCGTGCTGTGAGACCTGAGATGGATGCCTGGTTGCCAGCGCTGTCCCTCGCTTACGCCACGGGTTGTGATTTTCGGGCCTCGCTTACGCGTCGGCCACATACGCTTCCGGTGTGTTGCGCGGTCGATGGGATGCGATATCGATAGGGATGGCGTGTTAATAGCCTCTTAATGTAAGACCGCCAATTCGCCGCGACCGCTTCACACACCCTACAAGAACCTACTCTTTTTTCAACTTCCTTAACATCCGACTTCGAATCTGCCTGACATTTGCAGGCGAAATCGCAAACTCCTCTGCGACGGAAGCGGTGCTTCGTCCATCGACCACCAGTCGGGTAAAAATATCCCAAGTCTTCGGATCGATACTCTCTCGAATTGCTTCGATCCGTTGAAGGAGCTCCGGAGAGATTGTCTTTCCCGCCGCGCGATGATCGACCGAGCTAATCGAACTGTTCGAAGCAACATCCGCCCATTTCCCAAGGATGGAGCCTCCTCCAGCAATCGTCGGGCGTCTCGATTCGTTTCGACGAAAGTCCGCGATCCTTCGAAGCAAGATGCGACGGAGCCAAGCTCGAAATGCACCGGAACCAGGTGTCGATTCGAAGCGCGATAAGCTCTTGCTTACCGAGATCCAGGTCTCTTGCAAAACATCATGCGTGGTTGCTTCATCAAGCCCTTGCGCACGGCACCATTGGCGAAGCCTGGGAGTATAGCACTCCACCAATCGAACCCACGCCCCATCGTTCCCTACTTGCAACCCCGCGAGTAGCGTCGGGCTCGTAGCCGAACTAGGGCGGTCCTCAGGATGCCGCATAGGAGAACTCCTTCAAGGTAGAGACGTGTCACGCTGCCAACGACTCTATTGTATAGGGTTCTTGTCTGGCTGGGGTTTGTCTCCACCAGATACAAACCCGACGCGCAAGCGAGGCCCGAAAATCACAACCCGTGGCGTAAGCGAGGGACAGCGCTGGCAACCAGGTATCCATCCCGGGTCTCACAGCACGCCCTTCGTGCCTCAGGGGCGTGCCACCCGGTGCCTTAGATGTTCCCGACAAGGGCTAAGTGCACTTGCAACGCTGTCCCTCGCTAACGCGTCGGGTTGTGATGGAGGGACGCTTCGCGTCCTCCCCCTCAACACCGATGCGTCAGGCCACCCAACACCACTCATCCAACATTTCCTAAACCTCCCACCACGAGTCTCAATACAATGTCCACTATGAACGCAGATGCAATCGACACCCAAGTCACTCCTATCCCATGCCCCGATCAAGGAACTTGGGAACGCTACTACCGTGGCGATGTCGAGGACCCACATGGTCTCTCCCTCGATGCCCATCTGGAAAACTGCCACGACTGCAATCTTCTACTCGAACAAATCGAACAGAAGATGACGACCGACGGCGATGAAGCTGAAACAACTCAAGAATCTCAAATCGTTGCCCAAGCCGTCCAAGCGGCCAAATCGGGAACGCTTCATTACACGTCCCCAGCTATCGAATCAGGAATTCCTTCCCAAGGAATCCTCACCTCGCAACAAACGATCGGCCCCTATCGACTACTAAAGCCGATCGCCTCCGGCGGAATGGGAAGAGTCTTCCAGGCAGAACATGAAAAACTGAAACGACGATTCGCGTTAAAGCTGTTGCCTTTGACGTTGGCACACGAAGGGACCATCCAGCGATTCGAACGGGAGATCGAAGCGATCGGGAAATTGTCCCATCCGGCGATCGTTCAAGCTACCGACGCAGGAGCGGAATCGGGATACCTCTATCTAGCGATGGAGTACATCGACGGCTGGGACCTCTCCCAAATCCACCGCAGTTCATCCAACCGCGTTTCATCCAACCGCGTTTCATCCAGTTGTGCCCCATCCAGCCGTGGCCCGGGCGTCTCGCCCGGAGTTGTGAAGTCTGCTCCGGGCGAGACGCCCGGGCCACGTACGGCAGAGATCTGCGAAATCGGTCGGCAAATCGCCTTAGCCCTCTCCTACGCGCACCATCAAGGAATGGTCCACCGAGACATCAAACCGTCGAACATCATGCTCGACCGAAAAGGGAGTTTGAAGCTCCTCGATTTTGGCCTAGTCCTGCTCGATCGATGGGACTCCCCCTTGGGAGAACTAACAACGGTCGGTCAGTTCTTAGGAACGCTCGACTACATGGCACCTGAGCAAGCCGAGAAGAGTGCATCGGTCGATCACAGGAGCGATCTCTATTCGTTGGGGGCAACCCTCTTTCGCTTGTTCACCGGCGAACTCCCCCTCGCGATGCTGCCCCATCAATCCCCTTTAGAAAAACTGCGCGTCCTCTCCAAGCATTCTCCTATCCACCTCCAAACGCTTCGCCCCGATCTTCCGAACGCGCTCTCTTCCTTGATCGATTCCTTGCTGAAGACCGATCCGAACCAGCGCCCCGCCAGCGCGTCGATGGTTGCCGAGGAGTTGCTCCCCTTTGCAACCGGTGCCGATTTGGAGAAGCTCGCGCAGGAGATCGAGCAGCGGCGATTCGTTCCCCACGATTCTCCGGTGCATAGTGTTGTTCCGTTGGCGGTCGCACCTTCAAGGGGCTCGGATCGTGGTGGCTGGAGTTGGAAGTGGCTTGCTGCAGCGATGTTACCTTTTGCGCTCTACTACGGTGTCACCATTCTGTTGGAAGACCGGTCCGGAACGCTCGTCATCGAGTCCGATTTGGACGATCTCGAATTAAAGGTCGTCCGAACCGATGGAGGGACCGGCAAGGATTGGCAAATCGAGCAAGGGACCAATCATACGAAGTTGAAATCGGGAGAGTACGAAATCCAAATCCCCGCAGAGATGGCGAGCGTGAGTCCAGAGAAGGTTACGTTGAGCCGCGGGGATGTGGTTGTTGCGAAGGTGCTAAGGCGTGCGAAGGAGGAGGTGGCGGAAGAGTCGGGGATGGCTTCTCAAGGTTTACGAAACGAGAGAACATCACCAGATGCTAATCAAGAAGACGCCAAGCTCCTTGCGCTGATACCGGAGGATAAGAGGAAGATCACCTATCAAGGGAAGTTGATAATCGAGCATCTAGCTGTTTTGCGCGATGAACAGAATTACGGAGTGTGGAAGGAGAGCTTGTATATTGCGAGTGAGATGCTGCCCGCCAGCCAGCTTTTCGAAGACTTCGTCGTTGAACAGTTTTCAGCTAGGAAGGGAACGCGTAGCTGGATCGAACTTTTGGACGTTTGCTCCCCTGCTACTATCGATGGGAGGATTGCGAATGATGTGCCTCGCAATAACCCCAAAGAGCTACATGATTTCGTTAAAAGACATTTTAAAGCGACTCTCCCCTATTGGAAATCATGGAAGTCCTTTCCGAAAACACTATTGGCCCTCGAGGATGGCATCCGCCAGTTGAATGATCGGGATCTACTATTCCCCCCTGGAGACCCCTACGGACGCGCCCCAGCTGTCATGGGAGCATCCGTAGATTTGGATCCCGCAATCTTTTCCGGGGATGGCGGGTTTTTCGAATACTATCCGCACTTGACCTACTCGTATGGTGGCCTTGGTGGATCTGCCTTCGATTCGATCATGGGCGCGGGCATGGGCAGGGGAGCGGGGATAGGTACATTCGTTGGGAGAGGCGGGATTCATCCTGTGGTATTCCAATCGCTTGAAAAGAATCGCTCGTTCTGGACTAGGGTGGCAAACGGCAGACTTAATGAAGCATACAAAAAACGCCATTGGGACGTCTACTTTGAGACATTGGCGAGTTACCTATGTACCTTTCCTGCCCCCGCTCTTGATTCCAACATTTGGGATACCGCTTTACCTCAGTTGGAAGCCTTGATTGCAGAGTGGATCGAGTCGGGAGATACCCTATCGCAAATGCTGACCATCTATCGGGATTTTGGTAGAGAATCGCAGTGGAATATTCGGCCAAGCTATATCCATCTAACGTCGCACTATGGCGGTGGTTACTATCCCGATTTAGATCAGTTGAAGGTTCCCGTGGTGGAAAACATCCTTCGCGTTTTTCACGCGGCTCCCAGAGACCGTTTACCTCGCGCAACACTCGAGAAGTTGCTTCAGTTCCTTGAGCGAAGAAGTGATGTAGAAGCAGCTATTCTTTCAAACGCCAAATTGGGGTGGCATGACTCCGCTAGCATCGAGTGGAATTACGATTCGAAAAATTCGAAGCTATTCTTGGAAGGAACCATTGGGACGGTTTATGACCGAAAAGGCATGCAGCAAGACTGGGCGAACGCGTACGCAGCGATGACGAGAATTCGACAAGTCGAGTCGATTCTATACGAGACTAAGGCCGGAGAGATTTATTCAATGCCAGGCTCTTTATTTCAAGAACTCGCTAAGCGATCCCCCAATTCTGGGGCTATCGACGACGTCGTGAAAAATGGAACATTCTTTTCGAAGGATGTTCAAGAATGGTATGACCAGTTAGAGCCCCAAGAAAAGGAAAAGTGCCTCTCAATACTAAGGCACCTCGTTGCAAATTTCATGAAAGGTTCCACTGTACACGGCGATCATCTCTCTGAGCAACTCTCCAATTCAGGGCACGGATTCGATACCGCTTTTTACGCTTTCTCTTTCGGCTCCTCCGATGGACTGATAGACGCAGCTTGGCTGGAGGGTGATTTAACGGCAATGGTTCATTACAGATGGGAAGATCACCGCTGGAAAATCTCCGAGCTCCACATCCCTGTCGGTGCCGATCAAGAACGATACGTCTTCCCCAATGTAGAACGGAGTTCATCCCGTTAATCCACACCTCCATCCCAAGTCTCACAGCACGCCCTTCGTGCCTCAGGAACGTGCCACCCAACGCCTAAGAATTCCCGACAAGGTCTACGTGCACTCGCGACGCTGTCCCTCGCTTGCGCCACGGGTTGTGATGAGGGGACGCTTCGCGTCCCCCTCCCTTAACTCCGATGCGTCAAGCTAGGCTGGGGGTGAGCAACCGTCTAGTAGTAGGTCAAGTGGAAGAGTCTAAAATCTCTTCCAAGCCTGGTACTCCCTGGGGGCTCTGCCCCCAGACCCCCGAGATTTTTGGAGGCATAGCGCCGGTAAATCAAGTATTTGATTTCTTCAAGGCGCAGCAGTACTATGGACTCTGCTAAGTGAAACAAAGCAAAGCTCTGCGGAGACGCAACTTGGTAAGGGATAACTTAGTCGCCGGTGAGTCAAGGACCCGCCGAGCACGTAGTGCCCTTGCCCAGGTTGGCAACAGCCTGGGCATTGGCCTTCTTAAGCGGATCCCATTTCTGCCCATGACGTACCATGTCGTGAAGTATCAAGAGCAGTTTACGCATACAAGCAACCAACGCTAATTTCTTGGGCTTTCCTTTCTGTAAAAGTCTTAAGTAATACTCACGCATCACCGGGGTCACCCTAACCGCAACCAACGCGGCCATGTATAAGACGCGACGAACCGTGACACGCCCACCTCGAACTTGCCGTTTACCATCGCTCTGACCAGACTGCTTGGCCATGGGAGCCACGCCAACCAGCTTGGCAATCTTGGCGCGAGAGAGCTTGCAATTCTTTCTCGCGTTGCGTGCGAGGTCTTGTGAGGTGGACCTCCACCTGCTCTCCAAATAAGCGAATCACTTTGGCGTCAATCTTATCGGTCTTTTCCAGGTAACCATGAGCTTTCGCGTAATAGTGCGTCGGCCTTGGGTTTACCACCGCTACATTGACATTTGCTTCGTGAAGCATGTCGACCAATATGTTCTCCCAGCCGCCGCTACTTTCGCAAACGACGAGAGTCTTCTCCGGTTCGGTCAGCTTCTTGATCATCTTTTCGATGGCATCGACGGAGTTGTCGATGCAAGAAGAAAGCTTCTCCTGCGAATCGGAGAGATCCAGTTTTTTGGAAGATACATCGATACCAATAACACGTTCGTAAGAGGACATTATTGTCTGTTCCCTGCCTAGTAAAATGTGACCTGGCTCGCTACGCGAACCGGTCGAGCAACCGTTCGGGTAAAAACAATCGGCTACGCGATCAAGCTCACCCACGAACTTTGACTTGCAGTTTCAGGGGGCTTACGCGATCTGCCTAGCCGTGCAGGAAGGCGTTGCAACGCCTTCCCGAGGAGCCAATTCTGTTGTCAAAACTGGCGGTACGCCAGATACTAGGGGTAGGAGTGCGAGAAACAATGACCGAGCTTCTCGCTCGCTGCTCGTAACTCGGACGCTTCTGCGATCTCTCCGGGATCGTCGGCGCCTCGTCACGATCAACCGGTGGTGGCGCTGCGCTTACC
>CAYMXM010000311.1:0-6267 GCA_964394065.1 uncultured Pirellula sp.
GCTTAAGACTTAAGGAAGAAAAGGCGGACGCGAAGCGTCCCCCATCACAACCCGTGGCGTTAGCGAGGGATAGCGCCGCGAGTGAACGTAGCCCTTGTCGGGAATATCTCAAGGCGCCGCGTGGCCCCCATGAGACACGAAGGGCGTGCAGTGGTACCTTGGATGGATGCTTGGTTGCGAGCGCTGTCCCTCGCTTACGCCACGGGTTCTGATTGTCGGGCCTCGCTTACGCGTCGGCCAACTCACCCCTCACAACTCACAACTCACAACTCACAACTCACTTCCCGATGCAAAATCGGCTGAACAGAGCATCGAGGATGTCTTCGGTATAGATCGTACCGGTGACCAAACCGATTTCGTCGAGGGCGATGCGCAACTCTCCTGCCACGATTTCATCTCCGCGCTCAGAAGTGGTTGCTTCGATCGCAGCATCGACCGCGATTAGAGCGTTGCCCATGCTGCCGCGGCATCGCTCTACCGTCATCGGGATCGCATCCCCGCGGGATGCTTGAGTTTGACGGACCCATTCCACGATTCGCTGAACCAACGACTCGATAGTCGAGGAGTGATGGATGCTAATGGGATAGGTTGGGAGGGATGTCTCTGGTGGGGATTCTTCCGAGTCCCTCGCTGGCGCATCGGGTTGGTATTGGGTTTGGTATGGATCCAAAAGGTCGGATTTGGTTTGGAGGATCCAGGTTGGTTTTGGGGATTCGTTATTGAATGCCGCGGTTATTCCGGGCGAGACGCCCGGGCCACGGTTGCGAAACTCCTCTGTGCAGGGATGACAGTACAGGATCAAATCGGCTAGTTCGATCTGTTCCCAGGTGAACAGCTGTGCCTTACCTCGCGGTGAGTCATCGCTCCAGGTCTCAATGCCGGCGGTGTCCAATAAATCGAAAGCGACGTCGTCCCGCTCGACTCGATAGCGAAGAAAATCCCGCGTCGTTCCAGGTATCTGGCTGACGATCGCAATGGAGTCCCCAGCGATCGCATTGAGTAGCGAACTCTTCCCAGCATTGGGGAGCCCTGCAATCGCGACTTGCATCGCGGACCGCGGCCCGGAGCGGGAGTCCATTTGCTGGAGGAGCTTGTCGATTTGCGCTCGGGCTATCCCCAACCGTCGCAGGACCTCCTCTTTCGTGATGAAACGGATGTCCTCATCGACGAAATCGAGCCCAGCCTCAATGTCCGCCAATAGATAAATCAACTCGCGGCGCGTTTCCTGCAAAGGAGTTGCAAGTCCCCCAGCAAGTTGGGTCAATGCGACATCGAGACTCCTTTGAGTTGTCGCGTGGATCACGCCGAGCACCCCCTCGCATTGGGTGAGATCGAGTCGCCCTGCTAAGAAGGCTCGGAGGGTGAACTCTCCAGGTTGCGCAAGCTTCGCTCCCGCTTGAAGAAGGTTCTGCTGTACCCGTTGCAACAGGACCGGTGCCCCCAGCATATGGATTTCGGCCGAGGGCTGCCCGGTGTAGCTTCGCGAAGTCGGCCAACAAAAAAGATCGACCGATAGCTTTCCGAGGAATTCGTCGTCGATCTCCGTTTTCCACCGAGAGGGGAACCGACAATCCGCCGGGAACTCGCAAACCTTTCTCAAAATGAAAATGGTATCAGGGCCGGTAATACGAACCCCTCCCCGAACTCCGGGAGCTTCTCCTGTAGCGATAGCACAGATGGTAGATTCGGTGTCGAATTGCAGCATTGGACCTAACACGGTTTGCGAGACGGGCAACTTGGTTTACTATTGTCCCTTTTCTGTTCCACCCCAAAAGAGGCTGACGGTCATTCATGGAGAAAACAAAGGTTGCCATTATTGGAATGGGTACTGTCGGTACCGGGGTGGCCAAGCTATTGCTCGACCATGGGGACCGCCTCGCTAGGCACGCCGGGCGAATTCTGTGGCTGGAAAAGGCGACCGTCCGAGATTTGAACAAGGATCGACAGATCGAGCTACCGGATGGGGTTCTAACCCAGGACATCCAACAAGTTCTGAACGATCCTGAGATCGAGGTGGTCGCCCATCTTATCGGGGGAATCGAGCCTGCGAGAACGGTGATGTTGCAACTTTTGGAAGCAGGCAAGGATGTCGTCACCGCGAACAAAGCGCTCCTAGCCGAACACGGAGAGGAACTTTTTGAGCGTGCGCGCGCTTTGGGGCGAACGATCGCCTTCGAAGCGAGCGTGGGAGGAGGCATTCCTATTATCGCGAACATCTCGCAATGCTTCTCCGCCAATCAGATCGTTTCGCTCAAGGGGATTCTCAACGGGACGAGCAACTACATCGCAACCCAAATGGAGGAGCAAGGAGCTGACT
Source organism: uncultured Pirellula sp. (assembly GCA_964394065.1). Lineage (GTDB taxonomy): Bacteria > Planctomycetota > Planctomycetia > Pirellulales > Pirellulaceae > JBKCUI01. The sequence goes on from CAYMXM010000311.1 coordinate 2,318, forward strand.
ATTCCGAAGCGTTGAAACTTGCGCAACAACTAGGATACGCCGAAGCGGACCCGACGATGGACGTTGACGGAAGCGATGCGGCGCAGAAGCTCGCGATCCTTGCCCACCTAGCGTTCGGAGTTCGCGTCAAATGGCGAGAGATTTATCGTCGAGGCTTGGAAGCCTTTCAATTGGCCGACTTGAAGTATGCGGCTGAGCTAGGTTATCGCATCAAGCTGATTGCGACTGCGCACCTTCATGAAGAGACCGGAATGTTAGAGTTGCACGTCTCACCGACCCTCGTTCGGATTGGCCGTCCACTTGCGGAGGTGCGAGGGGCTTACAACGCGATCCTCGTCGATGGGGATGCGGTGGGAGATATGTTTTTTCACGGTCAAGGAGCAGGGCAGATGCCTACGGCGAGCGCTGTGGTCGCCGATATGATCGATACCGCCGCGGGACGGACCGATATCACCTTCCGACGTTTGGAACTCTGGTCGGATCGAGAATCGAAGCTGGAGATCCTCCCTTATGAAGAGTCGACCGGTCGCTACTACATGCGTTTCCATGTGTTCGACAAACCGGGAGTGCTCGCTTTGATCACCGGTATTCTCGGGAAACATGGAATCTCGATCGCATCGATCATTCAGCACGAACCCGAGGTGGATGAGTACACGATTTCCTCCCCAGACTCGGACAATACTCATCGAATGGTTCCCCTGGTAATCATGACCCATCAGGCCACCGAAGCGGCCGCGATGGAAGCAAACTCGGAGATTAGAAAACTATCGGCGGTTCGAGCCGAAGGAGTGTACTTGCGAGTCTCGGAGGGGTGAGGAACAGGCTTGAGGAGTGAAGAACAGGCTTGAGGAGTGAGGCTTGAGGCTTGAGGTTATGTCGCCGCTACGCGACGGACAACGGGGGTCGTAGTCGTAGGGTGTGTGAGGTGGTCGCGGTTTCCAGCTCCGATAAAAATCGCACATCGATCGATCGTTTTCATTGCAATCGCCTAAGCGCCCCAAGCGACCACGGAACACACCTAAGCGCTTTCGTCCGATCGGGGCTCGTCCCCGTCGGACGGGAGAGCTCCAGTGGAATAAAAACGGACACTCAGAAAACTATGTCAACACCAACTTTTTAACAGTCAGGCTTGCCCCCATCCAGACGGAGGCCAACAGGAAAACGCTGAATATGCCTATTATCCCCATGTAAACACAAGCGAGACGCCCATGCCACTGCCCCTTTGTGACGTTGAATACTAGAATAGCGTCACTTCAAAACTTGTGCGTTGGACTTAGCCTAGTGCGCATCGTAAAAAAATTCCAAACTGACCAATAGACCTTCCAATTAAATTAGACTTAGGAACAAACCAAATATGAAGTGGGTCATCATCATTCCCGACGGTTGCGCAGATTACCCCGTGGAGTCGTTGGGAGGGAAGACTCCTCTACAGGCGGCCAAGATTCCGAACATGGATCGGATCGCAACCCTCGGGGTCGTTGGCCAAAGTGATAACGTACCGCGCGGGTATACCCCCGGTAGTGAAGTCGCCAACATGTCGTTGCTGGGATACGACCCCCACGTTTTTTTCACCGGTCGGGCCCCGATCGAAGGGGCCGCGCAAGGCATCGAGCTTGGACCATACGATTGGGCGATTCGATGCAATCTAGTAACGGTTCAAGACCAGATCATGATCGACTTCACCGCCGATCATATTTCTACGGAAGAAGCGACCGAGCTTCTCAAAACGGCACAGGAAAAACTTGGTAGCTCGAAGTTAGAGTTCGTGCCGGGGGTTAGCTACCGAAACCTCCTCATCTACCGTGGAGAGTCGGCTAGCGACGTCCCCTTTTCCTCCGATTCCCGAACGACGGCTCCTCATGACTTGACCGACGAATCGATCGAGAACGATTATCCCAAAGGGCCGGGCTGCGAATTGCTCTGCCGTTTGATGGACCAGAGCAAGCCCCTCTTCGACGATCATCCCGTCAATCAAAAACGAATTGCTGAGGGAAAACGACCGGCGACGAATCTTTGGCTTTGGGGATTGGGAAAGACCCCGCAACTCCCGTCGTTCGAACAAAAACACTCCGTTCAAGGGGCGATGATCACCGCCGTCGATCTCCTCCGGGGACTAGGAGCGTTGGTCGGTTGGGACCGCATCGAAGTGGTCGGCGCGACCGGCTATCTGGACACCAACTACTCCGGTAAGGGGCAAGCCGTACTTGATGCGCTCAAGAAATATGACATCGTTTGCGTTCACATCGAAGCGACCGATGAAGCGAGCCACGAGGGGCGCGTCGATGAGAAGATCAAAGCACTTGAGGCGATCGATGAAAAGATCGTTGGTCCCATCTTGAAGGAACTGGAGTCGCTCGGCGAATACCATCTGTTGGTCATGCCGGATCATCCAACCCCGGTGAGCACCAAAAAGCACTCTCATGGTTGGGTCCCTTTCGCGGCTTGCGGAAGCGGAATCAAACCGGACGGGGCGACCACGTATGACGAGGTTGCCGCTTCGAAGTCAGGTTTGGATTTCCCCAACGGCTGGGAACTTATCCCCAGCTGGATGGAGAAGGAATTTCCGAAACAGGCTTGAGGGGTGAGGCTTGAGGAAGAAGAAGAAGGCTTCGCCTTAGTTTGGCCGATGCGTAAGTGAGGCCCGAAAATCACAACCCGTGGCGTAAGCGAGGGACAGCGTTGGCAACCTCGTATCCAGTGTGAGGTCTCGCAGCACGCCCTTCGTGCCTCGGGGGCGTGCCACCCGGGGCCTGAGATATTCCCAACAAGGGCTACGTTCACTCGCGAGGCTATCCCTCGCTAACGCGTCGGGTTGTGATGGGGGGACGCTTCGCGGCCACCCTCTTACCACAGATGCGTAGCTCAGGCTTATCGCTTCGCGATAAAATAGCCCTACAATACGCCTCCTTCCTGCATTACCATGGTCCTTCGAAAAACCTCCTTTACAATCCTCCTTGAAAATCGGTTCGCAAATGGATGTAGACGCGATGAATGGCGAATCTGCAATTGCTCTCTCCCCCAATCGGTCTCTGATGCTTCCCAAAATCCCAACCCATTGGGGGCACCGACATCTTCTTGGTCTGGAGCACTTGACCGCCGACGAGATCACATTGATCTTGGATTTTGCCGAGGCGCTACATGCTGCGACCCAAGAGGGGCGGACGAAACTCGATTTGCTAAAGGGGCGGACGATTGCAAATCTCTTTTTTGAGAACAGCACTCGAACTCGCAACAGCTTCTCGTTGGCTGCAAAGCGGCTCGGAGCGGACACCGTCGAGTTTTCCTCTAGCGGGTCGAGCGTTGCCAAGGGTGAGACGTTCATCGATACGGCGAAAACGATCGAAGCGATGTTGGTCGATGCAGTCGTGGTCCGTCACAGTTCGCCCGGCACTCCTCATCTCCTGTCGAAGCATTTGCAATGCAGCGTCGTCAACGCAGGGGACGGTCCCCACGAACATCCGACGCAAGGGCTCCTCGATATCTTAACGATCCGTCAACACCGTGGTTCCCTGGCCGGTCTCACCGTCGCGTTGGTCGGTGACATCGCCCACTCCCGAACCGCTCGATCGAATATCTGGGGTTTATTGAAGCTCGGTGCCAAAGTGATCGTTTGTGGGCCGGCAACCCTCGTATCGAAGAATTGGGAAAAGCTCGGTGTCGAGGTCGCGCACAACCTAGACGACATCCTTCATCGATGCGATGTCCTCAACCTATTGCGTATTCAGTTCGAACGGCAAGCGATTCGTCCCTTTCCTTCGGTGCACGAGTACATGTTGCTTTACGCGATGACTCAGGAGCGGATCCTTCGAAGCAAGGAAGATATCCTGATCATGGCCCCTGGCCCGATCAACCGGGGGGTTGAGTTGACTCCCGAAGTTGCCGATGGCCCCCATTCGGTGATCCTGGAACAAGTCACCAACGGAATCGCAATTCGAATGGCAACCCTTTGG
>CAYMXM010000312.1:0-6258 GCA_964394065.1 uncultured Pirellula sp.
TCATCCCCAGCCCTTCTCCCCCAAGGGGGGCGAAGGGAGCCGAAATCTTAAGTGCACCGCTGCGCGGCGGTTTCAGCGTTTTATTTTTCTACCGCTGTGCGTAATTCAAACTTTGTGACGTCGCTACTTCACTCCGCTGGCAACAACCGGACATCCGTTCTACTACCCCCTTTTGGTCGAGATAGTTCAAAATTCCGACTCGAACATCGACGGGCAGATAGGAAAGCTTCGTCATCGAGTAGTTCGTTCCCGGAGCGTAGACGATCGATTCAAACCAATTCTGTGGGATGTTCGGCTCGTAGATATCCAACTTAGCACCGAGCTTATGGAACGGAGTTGGGAAACTTCGTTGCTCGATCTTGCTAGCAAAGGTCTTGGCGACCGCTGCGAGTTGCTGTTGTTCACGAACATAGTTGGTCGTTGCGGTAGCGGCATAAGCATCGAACTCTTGGTACATCGCGACCACAAACTTTTGGGTCGATAGAACTCGGGTTTTCTTCGACGAATGTTCGTATCCGACCGCCTCAATCGTCACGTCGAGCAAATCGGCTCGCCAGCTTTGAGGGACTTCAAAAACGATCCTGTAGGGGCGAGAACCTTCGAGAGTGCTCTGCGACGATTCCTTGACTTTGAAGTAAACACCACGACGTCGATCCAGCGTTCCCGATGCGGTCGATAGCTCCATTGCAGGTTTTCTCGCATAGACAACCGTCTCCTTCGAGTTGTCATGTCCATACGCGTACCCCTGGACGGTCCCCACACCAGGGTATCCACCAATCCCTCGCACGGCCCCTTCTCGAACGCGGTCCGCATCTTGGGTTACCTGCATGGTTCCCTGCACGTCGCTTTGCATCTCGGTGCGAGGAAAGTAGTCGGCGACTTGTACATCTTCATGACGGCTCACCATTTTGATCGTGTACTCGGTGACGTGCGCCGATTGCCCGGGAGTGAACAGGGCTGACACATCGAGTTGCACCTCGATCATCCGCGAATCGGGTAATTGATGAATCAATCCGATCGGACCGACTTCTCTGGCAGCCACTAGAGGATTTACATCAAATGCCACTTGCCCCCAAGCGTTTAGCGATAGGGAGGCTGAAACCAGGAGCCCGATCACTCCCGTCCATGTAAATCGAATCACGTTTCTCATCTTAAGGCCCTCCTTGGCGATGACTGCGAAGCCAATTCTTCGCGCTCGCCGTTGAAATGGTGCGTGTTCTGGATCGTTCCTGCGTTGAGACCCTTGCACAAATGACATCCATCGCAACCGGCAAAACCGGATTACTCGCAACTGGCGTTCCATCCTGGAAATAAGCATCCATTTTTGTAAGATATCGTTGCTGAGCCTAACCTGGTTTCGCTAACCGTTAAAGCTTGACAGCCACGTGCTTTCTGTGCATGGAAATACTAACAATCCATTACCAAAAGACAACGAATCGGCGAGCAAAGTGAACGGCAATCTTGCAAAATGAGAAGAGGTCAGCGGGGGTTGCTCGTTGAAGCGAGAACCTATATCGTCCATCCTTCCCAATCCACCTAAGTCGACACCCTACTAAATTCCCCAGATGGCAGCTCTTTACAAAACGATCGTTGGACTCGAAGTTCACGTCCAATTAAACACGTCGACCAAACTGTTTTGTAGATGTCCAACCGACTTTGGTTCTTCACCCAACACGCAGGTCTGCCCAGTTTGCCTCGGTCTCCCCGGTGCGCTCCCTGTCTTGAACGAGAAGGCGATTCAGTTCGCGGTCCGCGCGGGGATCGGTTTGAATTCGCAGATTGCAAGATTTACCAAATGGGATCGTAAGAATTACTTTTATCCGGACCTCCCTAAAGGGTATCAAACCAGTCAATTCGATCTGCCGATCTGCGGACCTGGATACCTCGACATCGAATCCAAAGATGAACGAGGGGAACCGGCGACGAAACGAGTTCGGATCATCCGCGCCCACCTGGAGGAGGATGCTGGAAAAAGTCTCCACGATGAAGTCGCCGGACGGGCCGACACACGCATCGACTTGAACCGGGCCGGTACTCCTCTCTTAGAAATCGTTTCCGAGCCCGATATCTCCAGCGCCGAAGAAGCCAAAAACTACCTCACGGAAATGCGACTCTTGATGATGTATCTCGGCATCACCGATGGAAACATGCAGGAGGGATCGCTGCGCGCCGATGCAAACGTCAATATCCAAGTGGAGAGAAATGGAAAGTGGGTTGCGACCCCCATCGTCGAGATCAAAAACTTGAACAGTTTCCGCGCCGTCGAGCGTGCGGTTCTCTACGAAAGCGAACGCCAGTACGAGCAGTTTCTGGCCGATGGAAAGACGATCGGCGAAGCCCCAAAGCAAACGCGGGGATGGGATGATGATGCAGGAGAAACGGAACTTCAGCGTGAGAAAGAAGATTCCGCCGACTACCGGTATTTTCCATGCCCCGATCTGGTTCCCGTCTTTTTGAACGAAGAGGACATCGCGAGAGAGGCCCCTGCAGCTGCCCTCACCCCGCAATCGGCAAGAACCCTCCTCGCGGGGGAACTCGGACTTCGTTCCGCGGATGTGGAGACCTTGGTCCAACAAGGGAGGGAGGTCGTCGTCTATCTGCAAAACCTCGTTGCCGGCGGAGCCACCCCAAAACGAGCTTGCGCCTGGATGCTTCAAGATGTTTTGCGAATTCTCAACGAGCGATCGATCGGAATGGAGATGTTTCCAATTTCCGCGAAGGCACTAGCGAAAGTACTCGCTGCCATCGATGGAGGGAAGCTGGATACCGCGCGAGCCCGTGAAGCTTTTGCCAAGCTCCTAGAGAATCCGGATCAAAAAACCGAGCAGGTCATCGAAGCCCATGCAGTTGTCGCTGTCGACTCCGGAGCGTTGGAGACCCTTTGCCGAGAACTTCTTCAAGAGAACCCCGATGTCATCACCAAGGTTCAAAGTGGAAATGCGAAGGCGATCGCAGCGTTGATTGGACAGGCTCGCAAGAAAAATAAAGATGCCGATCCCCGCCAGGTGCAAGAGATTTGTTTGAAGCTCATCGAGACCTGGCCAACGTAACCCTTCACCTTACGCGCATCAGCCCGGGCTGGACGTCTAGCTCCAGCGTATCGAAATCTCCTTGATCGATTCGTTCCCAGGCGAGGGCTCCCATCACCGCATTATCGGTGCATAACTCGTGAGGGGCGAAGATGAGTTCGACCGACTTCGCAGCGCAGGCCTGTTGCAAATCGGTTCGAAATCGCTGATTCGCAGCGACCCCTCCTCCGACGCATATTCGTTTCAATCCGGATTGTTCTACTCCTTGGATCCCCTTCCCAACCAAACAATCGACGACCGCTTGCTCGAACGATGCGGCCACATCCGCTTTCTCTTCAGGGGTCAAAGTGAGATTGGACCAGTCTTGCTTTCCTGTTCCCCCCAAGTGGTACCGAACCGCCGTCTTGAGCCCAGAGAAACTAAAGTCCAATCGGTTCCTTTGGTCGAGCATTGGGCGAGGGAAGCGAATAGCCTTTGGGTTTCCATGGACTGCGAGCTTCGAGAGTTGGGGACCGCCGGGGAAGGGGAGGCCGAGCATGACGGCTACTTTGTCAAAACACTCCCCCGCCGCGTCGTCGATAGTTCCGCCGAGGTAAGTCCACTCCGAAGCCGATTCGCACCGATAGAGAGTCGTGTGACCGCCGCTCACTACAAACCCTACACATGGAAAAACCGCCCCCTCCCTTCCCAATCCACACGCATAAATGTGCGCGTGGACATGATTGATTCCAACTAACGGCTTATTCCATGCAAGCGCTAATCCTTTAGCTGCCGATAGGCCGACCAATAGGGAGCCCGGTAGTCCGGGGTGGGTTGCAACCACGATGGCTTCGAGCTGTTCCGGGGGGATTCCTGATTGCGTAAGAGCCCGGTCCACCACCGGCAAGATCCGCTCAAGATGAGCTCGGGCTGCAATCTCAGGAACGACGCCGGAGAACTGCTGATGGAGCTCTTCCTGCGTTGCGATGCAATCCCCCAAAACCTGACCATCACGCGTAATCACCGCAGCAGCCGTCTCATCGCAGGTCGACTCGATCGCCAGTAGTGTTCGTTTGCTCGGGGAATCGCCGATCGCCATTACAGATCAATCGTAGAAAAGAGAATGGATTTATAGTGTTGAGGAGGTTTTAGCAATTAGCCCCCGAATCGTCGACCCAAAGCTATGAACACTTTATCCACCCCCATTTCGTCAAAGACTTCGGTGCAACGCAAAAAAACTGCGACCGTTCCAAGCGGTCTTTACCGTATCTTCATCAAGCTGCGTATGATTTTTCGAGTTCCTTTTCGGGAGGGAATTTGACTTGGATGGACACCTCTCTACAATCGCGACCTGTACCCACCGAGGTAGATGAACGACCTGTGAATGGGCAAGCTAACGTTGCTTAATACCACAGAAGGATCCCTGCAAGGGGCTTCATCTGCGCAAAGTGAGTTCTCCAGCAGGACGGTTCCTGTATGGAAGGAAACTGCTCGAACGCATGACTGTGTTTCGTGTAGACTCGCATGGCTCAGGAGTAAGCGATGACTTTGGCGCACGAAGTGACAAATAGCGAACGCTCCATCCCTTCTCGGGTGGCCGCCTCTCTTCGTCAGAGGCTCGGTGCGCAACGTATGGACCTATGGTTCGGAGCTGAGCCGAAGTGGTCGTTGTCGGCGAAGAACGAAATCGAAGTCCAGGTCTCCAGCCAGTTTATGGCCGATTGCATCGGCAAAATGTTTCGGGATGATATGGCCCAAGCCATCCAAGAGGCTGCAGGCTCCAACTTCGGATATCGAGTCACCGTCGCGACCGATTCCCCTGCCGAGGGTTCCTCCCCTGAAGATTCCAAGTCTCATGCGCCACGCCGTGACATCTCCGGGCGCGACAGTTCCGGTCGCAACACCTCTGGCCGCGACAGTTCCGCTGGGGAAGTTTCTGACAGATCGGTTCAAAATGGTGTAGAATTGGAGCCCCCTGCGGTCCGAGCTCCTTCTCTTCCATCTTCTCCTTCCATCGTGCCCATTTCGCGATCCGTTCCATCCGCAACTCCACGATCGGTAGCTTCACAGCGTGCTTCCGCTGCTACGCAAGAGGAAGCCAAGTCGGCGGTTGACCGGTTAGCGGAGATTCGGCGCGAGAACGAACGACGCTGGAATGACTTCCTTCAGGGAGACCACAATCGTCTTGCGTACACCGCCGCAACGATGGTCTTGGAAAAGCCTGGGCAGATCACCCCCCTCTTTTTGCATGGCCCCCACGGTTGCGGAAAGACCCATCTCGCGGTCGGTTTAGCGCACAAACTCCGTTCGACCTACAAAATGCGTCGAGTCCTCGTTCTTACCGGGGAGCAGTTCACGATCGAATACACCGATAGCGCGCGCGGGGGCGGGTTTGCGAACTTTCGACGCAAGTATCGCGATGTCGATGTTCTAGTTCTCGACGACATGCAGTTTTGCATGGGGAAGGCCGGGACCCTTGCGGAGCTTCGCAACACGATCGATATGTTGCTGCGAGACCGTCGCCAAGTGATCTTGGTCGCGGACCGCAGCCTTAACGAACTCAACGGTCTCACGTCGGACCTGCACGCAAGACTAGCCGGCGGAATGACGTGTGGAATCGAACCTCTCGACGTCGAAACGCGAGTTCGATTGCTGCAGGTGTTATGCGAACAGCAAAGAGTTCAAATCCCACCGTCGACGGTTCGGGAGTTAGCAGCGCAGGCTGCTGGGGATGGGCGCGTGTTGCAGGGACTGGCGCATCGGCTCGTAGCCCAGCAACGGATGCTCGGTGGCGAACTAACCCATGAACAGGCGATTCGTTGCACGCTCGACTTAGTAAGAGCCAGCCAGCCTGTCGTTCGGATGAACGATATCGAACGAGTCGTTTGCGAGACCTTCGGATTGGATGAAAAAGCGCTTCGAGGGAAAACCAAATGCCAGACGGTTAGTCAACCTCGCATGCTAGCGATGTTCCTCTCCCGAAAATACACGCGCAGCGCCCTTTCGGAAATCGGTGAGTATTTCGGGAAGAGACAACACTCGACCGTAATCTCGGCGCAGAGGAAAGTCGAAACATGGCTCGACGAAGATGAACTCCTGCAATGTGGTCGAGGGAAGCTGACGGTGAAAGAGATTCTCAAAAACCTTGAGTCAACCCTTCGGGTCGGCTAGTTCGCCGCGGAGCGGCCCCTGCGGTTAGATACGATGGTAGAATTTCATCCGCCGCTCGCCTAAGAGAAACAACATCTAT
>CAYMXM010000313.1:0-6235 GCA_964394065.1 uncultured Pirellula sp.
CATCGCTACGCGATTCCAAACCACGCCCATCGCTTCGCTCTGAGCGTGCCACCCTTGACTCCACCCTTACCCGATGCGCCGCGCCGATGCGCCCGGCCCCTCACCCTGAAACCAGGCGAGGGGAGCGGAGAACTGACATCGCTCTACCTTCATTCGTAAGATTCGTACGATTCGTGGTTCTCTCTTCTTCCTCAAGTCTCAAGCCCCACTCCTCAAGCCTCTCAAAACAACCTACCCTCTCGATTTTGCAGCCCTTCGCGCGCACGGAGCACTTTTTCGGCTGCTTCTTTTGGTGAATCCGCCAGCAGAGTCAGGTGGCCCATCTTCCTCCCTCCCCGAGCTTCCTTTTTTCCATAAAGGTGCAGGTAGCAGTTGGGTAAGGAAAGGGGATGATCGAATCGAGGTTGCCCGGTTCCCCAAACGTCTCCGAGCAAGTTGGCCATCGCCGCAGGTTGAATCAAAGACGTGTCACCGAGAGGCAAGTTGCAAACGGCTCGCACCTGCTGTTCGAATTGGCTGGTTCGACAGGCTTCGATCGTTAGGTGCCCGGAGTTATGCGGACGAGGGGCGATTTCGTTTACCATGACTTCCTGCGACTCGGTGACAAAGAACTCGACGCAGAGGACTCCTTCCAGTTGCAGTGCATCTGCGATCCCCTTCGCGATCCCCTGTACCTCAGGTTCAATGGCTTGTAATTCCTCCCCAGCCGGGCAGGTCGTCACGTCGAGGATATGGTTCGAGTGGGTGTTGGTAAACATGGGGTAGACGACGATCTCACCTCGTGGAGATCTTGCGACTAAGACGGAGACCTCCGCGATGTAGGGGATCCACTTTTCCGCGATCAGGGGCTCGGGGCCAAGCATCTCTAAAGCGTCGTTCGCTTCGATTTGGGTTCGGACCTTTCGTTGCCCCTTGCCGTCATATCCCCATGTCGTCGTTTTCAGAACGAGAGGCCAACCAAGGGATTCTACGGTGGGAGCAATTTCTTGAATCGAACGGACTTCCCGGAAGGGAGTGACGGGGAACCCCTCTTGCAAGAGAGTCGTTTTTTCTTGAATTCGGTGCTGGGCGACCGACAGAATTTTTCGCCCGGGACGAACGGGAACGATTTCCGAAGCGCGTGCGACGGCCTCCAAAGCGATGTTTTCGAACTCCAGTGTTACAACATCCACCTTTTCAGCAAAACGGCGAACCGCGATAGGGTCAAGGTAATCCCCTTGCACGGTCTCGTTCGCGACCTGAGACGCGGGTGCATCGATCTCATCGGTGAAGACGACGACGTGGTAACCGAGTCGCTGCGCGGCGTGCGTAAACATCCGCCCCAGTTGACCTCCCCCGAAGACACCTATAGAAGCTCCCGGCTCGATGATTCGTTCTTGGCTCACTTCTGTTTCCCTTGGGGAGACGCGATGCAATGGTTTTCCAAGACCGCTTCGGTTTGTTTTTGAAGGAAGGCGATCGATTTTTCGCGAAGGGTCGGGTCGTCTCCTCCGAGAATGCGGATGGCTAAGAGCCCAGCGTTTTTTGCGCCAGCAACTCCGATCGCAAGGGTAGCGACCGGAATTCCCCCCGGCATTTGTACGATGCTCAGGAGTGAGTCCAACCCACTCAATGCCTTGCTCTGAACCGGAACTCCGAGAACGGGAAGAGGGGTGCAGGAGGCGACCATACCCGGTAGGTGAGCGGCACCACCGGCCCCAGCGATGATGACCTTGATTCCTCGTTCGTGAGCGGTCGTTGCATACTCGACCATGAAGTGAGGAGTCCGATGGGCCGACACCACTCGCGCTTCGTAGGGGACATTGAATTCGTCAAGAATTTGGCAGGCCGCTGTCATCGTTTCCCAATCGGATTGGGATCCCATGATGACGGCGACTTTGGCTTCGGTAGGTTCAAGTTTTGGGTGGGTCATCGGCTCAAAAACAATGAGGCTTCCAGCCTTAAAAGGAATGTGGCAACGCCAGCTAGAGGTACGTGCCGCTGGATTGTAGCCCTCCCAGCAACATGGGTGAAGGCGGGTAAGGGGTTCTAATTCAGTGTTCTAAACTAGGATCCAATGGAGAGCATTGGTTTTAACATTCAACGCGGAGGTCCCTAAGATGGGAATTCGACATTGGTGTTCCGACAGCTTCACACACCCTACGTCACAAGCTCTTCCTAAAGCCTAAAGTCCAAAGCCTATAGCCATCCCCCCTACTGTGTCATCATTCGCCAAGGGGTACTGGCCAGCAGGTATCTCGCTGGGGCGAGGACTCCCAATAGTATCAGCCCCGCGCCGAACAAGAGGGACCAGCCCAACAAGGGAATCGGGAACCGCAATGGCATTTCGATTCCACCAAAGAAGCTGTATTGCTGGGTGAAAAGAATCGCGCACCAAGAAACGAGCAAACCAAACAGGAGACTATGGATTAGCGCATAGAGGACGATCAACGCTACCTCGAGAACCCAAGACTTCAAGAGCTCGCCCCGTTGAAAACCAAGGGAACGAAAGAGCCCGATCTCCCAGCTGCGTGAACGGAACGAGGCGATTTGCATGGCGATGAAACAGACCATCGCTACGCACATTCCGACCAATGGCACAACACTGACGATCCACAACCATCGCTTCGACATGCGACGAACTTGCTCTCGAATCGACTCGGCTGCAAGTACGCGCACGGAGCTCTTCTCCGTTGCTCCCGTCATCGCGTCACTCGGATTCTTTTCCCAAGATTGCATTAAACTCTTCTCCAACTCCTTCGCGATCGGAGGAGTGATGGAGGCATGCTTAGAATCAAACCAGATATGGGAGTAATGGGGCATTCCGAAATCTCGGCGAGCCTCTTCATTCCCGACGAAGATCATCGCTGCAGTTCGATGCGAACGAGTTCGCATCGCGGTCTGCTTCGTTTGCCAATGCCAACCGGGTAATTCGACGACCCCTACGATTTCGAATTGAACAAACTCGCTCGCCTTGCGCCTTGGAGGAACAATCTGGATCGTATCCCCTAGCTTCAATCCACTCTCTGCGAGAAAGTGATCGACGACGATGCAACCGCGCTTTGTCGCAACTCCTTCCATCGCGAGTTTTTTCTCCCCCTCGATCCATCGGCAACCGAGCAACGGCTCGTCCCCCGCGAACATCTTCTCGGGATCGATCCCCAGAATCAGAACATTGTCTTGGCGCGTGATCGTTCCTTTGTCGCGACTCTTGAGTGGATCGTCCACCAAACGGACCTGCTCAACCCGTATCCCAGCCACTCGATTGCCATCGACGTAGGGGAAATTCGAGAACTCTGCGACTTGTTCGAAGGTGAAGCCCCCTTTGCGAAAGGCGATCGCGTCGGGTAGCCAATGGCCAGGCACAAACGCCTCCACCATGCTCCCTCCCCAAATGTGAATTGCGAGAAAGAGCCCCAAACAAGCGGAAAGAGAGATGGGGACGACGGGAAAGCGAGCCCCGATATTGAGAACCTGGGATCGAAGCAATAACGCCCCAGAAGGGGACCTTCTTCCGTAAAGGTCCAACCACAAATTCCAAAAGGGAACATAGGTTACCCAAACAGAGGTGAGAAACGCGATCCCTATCCCAAGAAGGGCGATTCCAACCCCTCCATTCTCCCCGACCCACGCTCCGCCGTAATAGCACGCCCAGAATGCAACGAGGATGGAAGCGAAGGTGATCCCGATCCCGAAAAGATTCTTTCTTGTCCCGAATCGCCCCATCTTCATCCGAGAAGCGATTGCATCGAACCGATTGGAGGTGGTAACTTCGGTGCAACTGATTGCATCCAGCGGATGGATCCGAAGAGCATAGCGAAGTTGCATACCCACCGCGATGATTGCCCCTGCGCCGATAGAGAGAGCCGCCCAGAGAATACCGCGCATCGGGATTCCATGGCGAAACACTCCTTCGCTTTGCCGAAGCACCAATGCTTGAAAACCGTAAGCAAGAGCAATCGCAATTACCCACGCGATGAGACCCCGGATGCATGCCTCGGCGATCGGAATCACGGCGACTTGGGACCGGGTGAAACCGACCGCACGTAGTAACCCAAGTTGCTGGATCTTCGACTCCACGGCGAGATTCATTCCCCAGACCATTGAGAATGCGGTGACAAGGGCTCCCAACGCGATCGCAACATAGGCTTGGATTTGGACGTTGCGCGCTGCGGAACTTTGATCGAGTTGCTCCTCAAGCTCAAAGGCCTGTTGAAACTGTACTGGAATTTCAATTTTGCTAAGAGCCGGCGTCCATTCGAAACGAAAGGCATTGAGATCGACCTCCGGTTTTATGGATACTCCCACCAAGTGATTTTTCGGCTCTTCCCAGGAGAGTACTTTCCCCGTTCGCATTGAGATGAAACATTCAGCCAGGTTGGGGGTGATCGTCGGTATCGCATTGGCTCCTGCTCCTCGGAGCAGAGTAGAGGAAACGATCCCTATTACCTGCAGTTCTTCGGGGTGATGGCTCGTTCGCAAAACGAGTCGATCTCCGAGTCGCAAGTTCCAACGCTTCGCGACATCCTCCCGTAGGACCAGATCGTGGGGAACCTCGGAAGGAGTCGCGTCTTCGAAACGCAACCATTCTCCCTCCACCATCGGATGAGGTGGTTGGGAGCTGTCGGTCGCCATCACGAGAGACTCGAGTTGCCCACCAGGTCGATCCTCTTGTTGACGATTGAGAAGGGATTCTTGAACATCGGGCGCCTCCATGTCTAAAAGAGGGATTCGGTGGATCCAATAAGGATCCGCTCCTTCAATGCGTCGATCGTTTCGAAGATCGATCACGACCTGATGGTCGACACTTTTGTCCGACTCATGATCGATCGGAGCGATGGTGAGTTGGTAGCGACCGAACGCGAGATTGGCATACTCGTCGAACGATCGGTAGATCGCATCGTAGGTGCTCGCCACCCAAACAACAATCGCCGCAGCGAGCGCCATCGCAGCGGTCGTCATGAGGAATCGCCAAGGGAATTCCAAAACAAAGGTTAGGGCTAGTCGAAATGGATTCATCCGTATTTAGAAGATGAGGGAAAGGGTGGTTCGTGCGAGACGTTTCTTCGTTTGGGGCTTGCCCTTGGCTGTCAAAAAGTTGGTGTTGTGAGGATTTAGGTTTGCGCAAATTTCGTTCTTTGATTCGCTTCTTGTCCGACCGGGGCTCGTCCCCGTCGGACAAAGACATTCCCCAGGGAAAATGCTTCACTGCGTTGCCCGATCAGGCGAAAATTAGACCACACTGGCATCGCATGTTAACGATTCTTGGTATCGCGAGGCGAGCCAGTTGGCGTCGGCTCCTTCCTCTACATCGAAGGTATTAACGATGTTTCCATCCCTCATGACAAAAACCTTCGATGCCCATCGGGCTACGTTGGGTTCGTGGGTTACAAGGACGACGGACTTCCCCTGCTCGTCGCAGAGTTCGTGAAGGATGCGACACACCTCTTGCCCCGTTACCGAATCGAGACTGCCGGTTGGTTCGTCTGCAAAGACGACAGCAGGATCGTTGATCAAGGCGCGCGCGATCGCAACCCGTTGCTGTTCCCCTCCCGACATCGCCGCCGGGCGATGGTGGATGCGATCTTGAAGCCCCATGCGGGCAAGAATTCGTTCGACCTTCTTCTTGCTATCGTTCGTATCCTTCATCGGAAGTCGCACATTGTCGTATGCGGTCAAGCTGGTGATCAGATTGAACGACTGGAAGACGAGCCCTATGTGATTGCGGCGAAACTGCGTCAGTTCCCGATCGCTGAACCTCGAAATGTCATTTCCGTTGATCTCGACTTTTCCTGCATCGACATTCGTCAACCCCGACATCACGTGGAGCAACGTACTCTTCCCGCAACCGGAAGGCCCCATTATTGCGATGAACTTTCCTTGCTCGATCTGCATACTGAGCCCGTTCAAAGCCCGGACTTCATTCGATCCTTGACGAAACTTTTTAACGACTGATTCTACGTTGAGCATAGGGAGTAAGGTGTAAGTTGTGAGTGGTGAGTGGTGAGTGGTGAGTGGTGAGTGGTGAGGGGTGAGGGGTGAGGGGTGAGGGGTGAGGAAGTCACCCTCCCCTTTGGGGAGGGGCGATTTGTAGGAGGACGCTAAGCCACAGGCTTAGCGTCCTCCTACAAATCGGGGAGGGGAGCGTGAAGTACAGGGTTTCTAATGCAGACTCCCCTCTCTTTTCGTACTCGAGCATCGAGATTCGAGATTCGAGTACGAGGATGGTATGGAGGTATAAACTTGTTTTTTTGTT